>CAZJWE010000183.1:0-6898 GCA_964549265.1 uncultured Bacteroidales bacterium
AAAAAAAAGGAATCTTATTTAATATAAATTCTAAATATTTTAAAATTTACATTAAATTAACATTGGTTATTGGATATTAGATTGTTAATTGAGTTAATTGAGTAATTGTGGGTTGAATGGCCTAAGAGTTAAGGAGTTATTGGGCATGCGATTTTAGGGTTAAGTGTGCCTTGAACGTATATACATTGTTTGCTTTCAGCTGTTTTAGAAGTATAGAAGTTAGAAGTATAGAAGTTAGAAGTTAGAAGGGGGTTGTCAGCCTATTATAAAGCGATTCTAAATTCTGAATTCTAAATACTCAGGATATGGCTCCCACTAAATATGCAGTAGAACCTAAAAAATATAGTTTTAATTCACAAAAGGCTCTGAATTAATATTTCTGACTTTTAATTCAAGGACAAAATTTTGCAGACTTGATATTACATTGATGAAGTTATCTGCCTGCACAGGTTTCCTGATGTATGCACTCACACCCAGTTCATATGTTTCTAAGATATCTCTTTCATGTTCTGATACTGTTAGAATGATCACCGGAATTTTAGCAAAGTCTTCAATTTTTTTAACTTTCTTTAAAAACTCAATTCCGTTCATTCCGGGCATGTTCACATCAAGAAGAATCAGGTCAGGATACACATATTCTTTATCATTGCTATACCTGCTTTTATACAGGTAATCCAACGCTTCGTTTCCGTCAGAAGCGATTTTAATGTTGGCTGCAAATCTGGCCTTCCTAAAAGCTCTCAATGTTAAATTTTGGTCTGCCGGATTATCTTCGACTAATAATATATTTATTCCTTTTGTAAACAGCATGGCTTTATATTTTAGGGTTAATTTTCAATTAATGTTATAATTCATAATCACCCGTTTTAGCTAGAAACGGGGTAGGCAATTTTGTGGTGATATTCATCCAGAAGTTCTCCAATCTCAAAATTGCAGTAAAAAAGTCTTCTACTCTTATAGGCTTGCTCACATAGGCATTGACTCCTAATTTATATGATTCAAGGATGTCCTTTTCGTAATCTGATGTTGTGAGCATAATGACAGGCAGGGTATTTAACCTGTCATTTTCCCGGATGTATTTTAAAACCTCTTTCCCGTCTATTCGGGGCATATTGATATCCAACAAGATCAGGTCAGGTAAAGGGGATTTACTTTTGTCTGTATAATCTCCTCTATTTTCTAAATAATCCAAGGCTTCTTGTCCGTCGTTTACGATCCTCAGATCGGTTTTAACCTTGCTTTTATTAAATGCTTTTACAGTGAGCCGTTGGTCAGCGGGGTTATCCTCAGCATAGAGGATGACAGCAGTTTTATGTAAATCTAAATTATCCATAATATTATAGTTTTATATTTGATTCAATGTGAAATAAAATTTGGTTCCTTTCCCCTCTTCTGATTCAACCCAAATACTTCCTCCACTTCGTTCAATGATTTTTTTGCAAATTGAAAGACCTATTCCGGTGCCTTCATATTTTTTTGCATTATGAAGTCTTTTAAAAGGGGCAAATATTTTATATAAATAATCCGATTTTATCCCGATGCCATTATCGGAAATGCATATTTTCCACTGTTTGATTTTATTACCGTTTTGATCTGTTGTAGTTATTTCCTGTGCATCAATATTGACCACCGGGTTTTCATTTCCATGGAATTTAAGGGCATTGGCAACCAGGTTTTCTACAACCCGGGTTATTTGGGTGTAATCTGCTTTTACCGTTGGAAGTTTTTCATAATTTATTGTTCCCTGTTTTTCATTAATTCTGGCTTTAAGATCAGAAATAACAGATTCTACAACTCTGTTCAGGTCTATATTTTTTATATTCAATTCTTCTCTTCCCGCTCTCGACAATTCCAAAAGGTCTTGTATCAGATTATTCATTCGTTCAGATGCATTTTTAATGAATTCAACATCTTCTTTTGCATCTTTTGGCATTTCTACCTGCAAATCTTCTTCTAACAAATTGCAATAACTAATCAATGTTCTCAATGGTTCCTTCAGATCATGACTGGCAACATAATTAAATTCTTCAAGTTCTTGATTATTATGCTCCAATGCTTTTATATAATACTCAATCCGGCTCAACATTGTATTAAACCCTCCAATTAAATCCCCAATTTCATCTTCTTGTTCTTTATTAACCCGGATGGAATAATCTTCTTTTTCAGTAATTTTTTGAATGGCATTAGCCAATCGCAATATGGGTTTTGATATAAGCTTTTGTTCCTGATATGCTATAAAATAAGCAACAATTAACAATCCCAAAGTGATTAATATGATTGGAACATAAAGTGTATTCATCGTTTTGTCAATCTCCTTATCAGATGCTCTCACATAAATACTTCCGAATGGTTCGTTTTCAAATGTTATTTTTTCAAACACATGCAAATACCCTTTGATGATCCGGTGATTGGCTTCAACTTTATCCGGTATTGTAAATGGTTCGTTATTTCTGTTGTATACAGCGAAAAGATCATTTTGTTTATCATATAACCTGGCATTTTTAATATTTTGAACAGAATTCAATTTTAACAACAATCTTTTGGCCCCTTCTTTATCTTTATACATAAGAGGAGTTACAGCATATTCTCCTAACAACTTTGCAGCCAGCACTGTTTTTGCTTTCATCTGATCTTCTAATAAGTTACGTATTAATGGGATAATGACCAACATACTTATTAAAATAATTAATATTAATGTTGACTCAATCAATAGAATAATTTTCTTCTTAATTGACAGGTTCTTTAAAAGACTATTTATCCCTTTTGTGCTCATAATGAATAATATGGTGTTCGCTAAATATATTATACGTAAGATTTTGAAAAGAGTTACAATTATATTCCTGTCATTTTATAAATGATTTATCTGAATAGCGACAATATTTATATTTCTGTTATGGCATAAATCTTGCTTTTTAAATTAAAAATATTTCATATAACCCAAGGCATTATTATTACATAATTATCCCTAAAAGGATGGATAAAAACTCTTTTAAAATAAAGTAACTCCCTCATATACTATGTCTTATAAATAAACAAAATGGATTTAATATAAATATCAAGATAAAAAGAAATACTTTTATATCTTTGCGCTATTCATTAATCTTATAAAAAAAACAAAGGCATATGCAAACGATTAAAAATTACAATTTTTCAGGTAAAAAGGCCATCGTGAGGGTGGATTTCAATGTTCCTATGAATGACAATTTTGAGATTACTGATGATACCCGTATGAGGAAAGCGTTGCCTACTATTAATAAAATTGTGGATGACGGCGGAAGCGCTATTTTAATGTCTCACCTCGGACGCCCAAAAGGAGAGTATGAGAATAAGTATTCATTAAAGCATGCGGTTTCTCATTTATCAAAATTATTAAATAAGGATGTGCAATTTGCAGAAGACTGCATTGGAGAACCAGCAACAAACAAAACTTCCGGGCTAAAAAGCGGCGACGTTTTATTATTGGAAAACCTTCGCTTTCATAACGAAGAGAAAAAGGGAGACGAACAATTTGCAAAGCAATTAGCCGATATGGCAGATGTGTATGTTAATGACGCATTTGGAACAGCTCACAGGGCGCATGCTTCAACAACTATTGTTGCAAACTTTTTTGATGCTGATAATAAAATGTTCGGATACATCATTGACAGCGAATTGGAAAGCCTTGATAAAGTATTGTTAAAACCCAAACGCCCTTTTACTGCCATCATGGGAGGTGCTAAAGTATCCGATAAAATACAGGTTATCGAAAACTTATTGAATAAAGTAGATAATATATTGATTGGCGGAGGAATGACTTATACATTTGTAAAGGCTCAGGGCGGACAAATTGGGAATTCCAAAGTAGAGAATGAAATGCTTGATACTGCAAAAGGACTGCTGGAAAAAGCCAAAGAAAAGAATGTAAATATCTATTTACCTGTTGACAATATTATCGCTGATGACTTCAGCAATGATGCCAATACAGAAGTAACCAATACCGATGCAGTAAAAGAAGGCTGGATGGGATTAGACATAGCTGATCAGGCAGTAAAAGATTATTCGGAAGTCATTGCCAATTCAAAAACCATCTTATGGAACGGCCCGATGGGTGTGTTCGAAATGGAAAAATTTAAAAAAGGAACGGTTGAAATAGCCAAAGCCATTGCTACTGCTACAGACAAAGGTGCATTTAGCTTAGTGGGCGGAGGAGATTCAGTGGCTGCAGTGAACCAGTTCAACCTTGCAGACAGAGTTAGCTATGTGTCCACAGGCGGTGGGGCCATGCTCGAATATGTAGAAGGCAAGGAATTGCCAGGCGTAAAAGCGATAAGAGGTTAAACTGCATATACATTCAATCATACACGTTATTTTGCTTTAACAAAACAAACACATTGTTGGCAGGGGGCAGCAAATAGTTCAACAAATTCCGGCTGTCCCTGCCAACTTATAAAAAAAAGTAGAATAATGAATAAAACAAAAAAATACATACAAACCGTTTTTCATTTTAAACAGTGGACTCGAAAGAATTTTGCTGTTTTCAATAGTCTGCACAAAATAATTAAAATTTGCAGGTTGTCTTTTGCTTATAGTATTATTGTCTTTCTTTATCCCGGAGAGATAGAAGCCCAACAGAACACACCTCAAAAAACAGTTGAACCGGCAGATGATGATATTGAAATGCTAACAGACGGGAACGGTTTTTCCACTATGTTACATATTATAAGCCCAACGGTTTGCGGGGCAGAATCAGAGTGTGATGATAATGAACCCATTTATTTTGCTCATAGTGAGCTTAATCATTGCAACATACACGACAATTCTTTTATTAAACGTACTTCCTCTTCTTTTCAACAAAATAAACATCCTAAAAACGATACCTCAAATATCACGACTTACAGCGACTCCATCATTTTAAATGAGATCATTGTGACAGGAAAACAACCGACCGGTTTACTGGGTGAAAAGATTAGCAGAGTTCAAACCATTTCTTCATATGACATTGACAACCTTCCTCTAACAGATATTTATACTATTATAGAACACATGAATTCTGTGGAGATCAGAAAACGTGGAGTGCAAGGAATACAAGGCGATTTAAGCATCAGGGGAGGTACGTTTGACCAGTCATCTGTTTTACTGAACGGCATGAAGATGAACAACCCACAAACCGGCCATCATAGCCTGAACCTTCCTGTCAGCAGTCATGATATTCAACGGGTAGAGATGATTCAGAGCCCCATGACGTATATTTTGTACCCTACCATCTTTAGCGGGGGTATTAATATTGTCACCCATGACCCTGAAAACCAAAATCAATTTCGTTTTCATACAGAAGGCGGGCAACATGCACTTTTAAATACTGCAATATCCGGATCATATTCATTCAACCATCATTCTCATTATTTATCAACGTCATACAATACTTGCCAGGGATACAGAGATAATACAGATTTCAATATGTTCAATATTTTTTATTACGGGCAGGTAAATACTGCATTAGGACAATTCAGTTTTCAGACAGGGCATAATACAAAACAATTCGGAGCCAATGGTTTTTATACTGCCAAATTTCCCGAACAGTTCGAGCATACACGTTCTACTTTTACTCATCTAAAATACAGTACAGGAAAAACGCTTAATGTAACATCTCATTTGTATTGGAATCGTCACCAGGACCGGTTTGAGCTGTTTCGAAATGAAGCACCTGATTGGTATCAGGGACATAATTACCACCTCACCAATGTGTATGGGAGCGATCTGTTTTTAACATATAAATCTTCTATCGGAAGAAGCTTATTAGGAGTTGAACTAAAAAAAGAAAATATATACAGCAACGTCCTGGGAGAAGAAATATCCTGTGAAATCAATGTTCCATTCGAATCAAACGGAATATTTAATCATTATTCTTCACGTACCATATTCAACATTTCATTATCACAGCAATTAAAATTGGAAAAATTTCAAATTGGAGGTGGTGTTTTATCCAATATTGTTAGCGGCTATTCAATGAATTTTTATGATTTTTATAATGCTGTTTATCATGTATCAAATCGCTTTCAGATATTTGGTGCATACAGGAATTCTTTCCGCCTTCCAACATTTACTGATCTTTATTACAATGGCCCCACCAATGTAGGCAATATTGAATTAAACAAAGAAGAAGCCGGGCATGCAGAACTGGGGATCAAATATGAAACAGCTTCATGGAAATTCACTATAACAGGATTCAGAAGGCAGGGAAGGAATCTGATTGACTGGGTCAAAAACCCAGAAGACCCTTATTATCATATTGTAAATGGCGATTCTACATGGCTCTGGCGAACCATGAACCATACTAATATTATAACGCAAGGGTTTGAAATAAATAATACACTGAATTTACATAACTTGCTCTATAAAAATTTTCCTGTAGAGTTTATTCGCGCCGGTTATTCATTTTGGTTTAGGGATAAACACTCCGGGAATATTATTTCTAAATATGTTTTAGATCATCTTAAGCATCAATTAATCATAAACCTAAAACACAGCATTATCAAAAACATACATGCTGTTTGGCAATATGGCTATTACAACCGAGCCGGGTCTTATTCTTACTACAATAGTGCAACAGGCACATCTGTTGAACAACCATACAATCCATATTCACTCCTTGATGCCCGTGTGTTTTGGAAAAAACAAAATTACTCTGTTTATTTTGATGTATCCAATATATTTAATACAATGTACAGGGAAATCGGATCGGTTCCAATGCCCGGGAGATGGATAAAAGCAGGGATAAAATTAACATTATTATAAAAAACCAAACAGCCAAAGTGGGATTGAATTTGCACATCCCTGTTCACAGTATATGTTGTTTTAATTATGAGGTTCTACCACGAATTTAATGGTAACTTGCAATTTGTTTATATATAGTTGAGTG
>CAZJWE010000184.1:0-6816 GCA_964549265.1 uncultured Bacteroidales bacterium
AAAAACTATTTCCACAAAAATTGCAGTAGTGCCTTTTTTTATTATTACCTGCAATCATTTTCATTGTCTTCTTTTTCAATATGATAACAAGGATTCCGCCAGTCAAAACCAGTTTCTGACCGGATCAATTGATCTGCTTTTTCAGGGCCCCATGCTCCGGCCGGGTATTCATAAGCCGGTTGTCCATCATGTTCCCATGCTTTAAGAATCGGAGTGATGAATTCCCAGGTCTTTTCTACAGCATCGCCACGCAAATAAAGCGTGGGGTCACCCAGCATACAGTCCAGGAGCAACCGTTCATAGGCTTCGGGTTTTTTATTCTGAGATAAATCAGAATAATGAAAGTTCATGTTTACATTTTGGACATTGAACCCTGATCCTGGTATTTTCATCCCAAATCGTAACATAATCCCTTCATCTGGTTGTATTCTTATGATCAGTTGATTAGGATTGTTTGTGGCAAATTTTTGCAAACAAAATATATGATGAGGAGTGGGTTTAAACTGAATGATGATTTCGGTTGCTCTTCGGGGCATTCGTTTACCGGTACGAATAAAGAAAGGGACATCTTTCCACCGCCAGTTGTCAATATTGAGCTTCAATGCTGCAAATGTTTCAGTGTTTGAGTCTTTAGGTATGCCTTCTTCTTCTTTATATCCTGGAATTCTTTGGCCTCCTCCGTGAGTTGAAGACGAATATTGCCCTTTAATTACATATTTATCTATATCTTCTCGACTATATGGCCTGAGGGATTGATATACTTTTAATGTTTCGTTTCTTATGGCTTCAGAAGAAGCAAGAGCAGGTGGCTCCATAGCAATCATACCAATGAGCTGCATCAGGTGGTTCTGTACCATATCTCTTAGTGCTCCTGATGAATCATAATATTCGCCGCGTTTTTCTATGCCAATTTGTTCTGCCGAAGTAATTTGTACATGATCTATATAATTCCTGTTCCATAATGGCTCAAAGATATTGTTTGAAAAACGGGTGACCATAATATTTTGTACCGTCTCTTTTCCCAGGTAATGGTCTATCCTGTAAATTTGGTGTTCCAGGAAATGTGTCAACAAATCATTATTCAGCTTTCGTGCACTTTCCAGGTCATACCCAAATGGTTTTTCTGCAATAACTCTCTTCCATCCGGTTTTTTCATCGCTATGTTTATTGAGTCCATATTGCTCCAGGCTTTTGGCAATAATGCTATATAGATAAGGCGGTGTGGCAAAATAGTAGATATAATTTTCATTGGCCCCTATTTCATTGTTTAGTTTTGTGAGTTTTTGATTCAGGCCGGCATAAGATTCTGAATCCTTGGTATTGATAGATATATAATGCAATATATTCAGAAAGTCCTGCTCTTTAATTCCTGCACCTTTTTCCATCTTATCCCGGAATGTTTCATCAGTATAAGATTTTCGTCCAACTCCCAGGATGGCAAATTTTTGAGGTAATAATGAATGATTGTATAAACTATAAATGGCCGGGATGAGCTTGCGTTGTGTTAAATCCCCTGATGCGCCAAAAATAACAAGTATCTGTGAGTCTGGTTGTTGCATGGTTGTTGTGGTTTTTGATGTTCATTTATACCGGTTAAATTTAAGCATTAAATCATTATAATATGCATAAATCATTCCTTAAATTATTATTACTTTTGTTTTGATGTTTATATTTATTCTATAGATAATTTTTTGGTATAAAGCATTACAAACTATTAAAATAGTATTATGAATTCACTTGTTTTGGTTATCCTTACATTTATAGGATATGTTATTGCCTACAGAACCTATGGCAGATTTATAGGCAACAAAATATTCAACTTATCAGTAAGCAATACCATGCCATCCCATGAATTACGGGATGACATAGACTTTGTTCCCACCAAGCGCAATATTGTATTTGGCCATCATTTTACCACCATTTCCGGTTTGGGGCCTATTGTCGGCCCGGCAATAGGAATTATTTGGGGGTGGCTTCCGGCCATGATCTGGATATTTTTAGGCTCCATCTTTATGGGAGCTGTGCATGATTTTTCTACCATGGTTATTTCTGCCCGTAAGCAAGGCAAAACGCTTGGTGAGCTAACAGGCGATGTGATCAGCCCTTCTACCCGCTATTCATTTCAATTTTTAATGCAATTTCTTTTGTGGATCGTTTTATCTGTTTTTGCCATGATCGTGGGCGTGCTGTTTAAGATGTATCCCGAAGCTGTGTTTCCTGTGTGGATGCAAATCCCCATTGCTGTATGGTTGGGATGGCAAATACGAAAAGGGAAAAATGATTTACTGTATTCCATCATTGCAGTCATTTTAATGTATATAACCATTTTCATAAGCGCATATTTGCAGTGGAAGATTGTCCCACCACCCATCATGGGATCCGAGGTGGTGACATGGTGTCTCATATTGTATGTTTATGTTTTTTTTGCATCTACGGTTCCGGTTCAAAAATTGCTTCAGCCACGGGATTACATTAATTCACATCAGCTATTAATTGCTATGGGTTTGCTGGTGCTGGGCCTGGTCTTTGCACATCCTGTCATTACAGCTCCTGCTGTTAATCCCGCAGCTTCGATGCCTGATACAGATATTCCTTCTATGATGCCATTGCTGTTCATCACCATTGCATGTGGGGCTATTTCGGGGTTTCATTCGCTGGCAAGCTCAGGAACAACTGTAAAACAAGTAGATAATGAATCTGATACGCTTTTCATAGGGTATGGGGGGATGATCCTTGAAAGTTTTCTTGCACTGCTTGTATTAATGGCTGTAGCAGGCGGATTGGGTATGGGCATTGAAGAAGATGGGCAAATATTTTCAGGAATCGAAGCATTTGAACACCACTATTCTTCGTGGGCAGCAGCGGCAGGACTGGGTGCAAAACTCAAAGCTTTCATCACCGGCTCGGCAAACCTGTTTGCCAGCTATGGAATACCCCCGGAGGTGGGACATACCATTATTGCAGTGTTTGTAGTAAGTTTTGCCAATACGACCCTCGACTCGGCTGCACGTATCCAGCGATTATCTATCCAGGAAATTTTTAAAAAGAAAGACCAGACGATCAGAAAACCAATTGATAACAGGTATGTAGCTACTTTTATTGTCGTATTAGCAGCAGCCATACTTACATTTCTTAAACCCGGAGGCAAAGGCGCTATGTTGCTCTGGCCGTTATTCGGAGCATTGAATCAACTCCTTGCCGCACTGGGGCTTGCCGTAGTATCCGTTTACCTCTATCAAAAAAAGAAAAATGTGCTCTATACCTTAATTCCTATGGTCCTGCTATTAGGAGTTACGGTTTGGGCCATGGCTCAAAACATTCAACAATTTGCCATGCGGCAGCATTATGTATTAATGATCATTTCTATATTTATTCTGATCCTTACGGTCTGGCTGTTGTATAACAGTATATGTTCGTTGGTGCGAAAGAAGTAATAAGTAGATGCAACTCTGAATAGGGCATTGATTTATATAGCATTGATTTTGATTTAATTGTTTTTTTCTATATGTTTGTTATATAATAAAAATACTGCATTTTACAGGAATCCTCATTATCATAAACAAAGTGATAAAATGGAAACATTAGACCTGAAGCGAATGAGTAAAGTAATTGATGGTGTGTATCTTTCTGTAAAAGAATTTAGATAACACATATAATCAGAAATAACTATTATAAATGATTGAATTGTATTAAATGTTTGTTTTTACTGCAAATTAAATGGAAAGAATAGAGAATTGGGATTTAGAAGGTAGAGAAGTATAGAAGTTAGAAAAACAATGTCAAGCTTTCATTTTTTCATGCGTAATGTATGAGTTGTTTTAAAAACCTTTGGTTTTTTGTTATTTTTGATAAACATTGAACAAATAAAATAATTTGATGAATACATGTCCAAAAACATCATCACACTATACGAATTCAACAGAGAAGTCAAAGCTGTCTTAAAAAATGGGATTACAGGAGCCCGTTGGGTAACAGCTGAAATCAGTGACCTGAATATAAACCGCAGCGGCCATTGTTACCTTGAGCTGGTCGAAAAAGATGAAGTGGATGAACGCATCATTGCCAAAGCCAGGGGCATTATTTGGGCATATACATTCAATATGATCAGGCCGTATTTTGAAACCGTGGCCGGCCAGGAGCTTTCCAGTGGGATGAAAATTATGATGAATGTGACAGTTGAATTTCATGAATTGTATGGATTTAGCCTACTCATAAAAGACATAGACCCAAGCTACACATTGGGTGATATTGCCCGGCGAAAGCTTGAGGTATTGCAAAAACTCGAAGAAGAAGGCATATTGGAAATGAACAAGAGCCTCCCTCATCCCTTAGTGTTTCAAAAAATAGCTATTATCAGTTCTCCTACTGCTGCAGGATATGGCGATTTTATTGATCAATTGGATCATAATGCATACGGCTATACATTTTATCATAAACTATTTCCTGCCGTGATGCAGGGAGAACAAACCGAATCATCCATCATTGCTGCACTGGAGCGGATTTTTCAGTACGAAGATTTTTTTGATGGTGTGGTGATCATTAGAGGAGGTGGAGCGAAATCTGATCTGCATGTATTCAATAATTACGGCCTGGCAAGTCATATTTGTCAGTTTCCTTTGCCGGTGGTCACAGGCATTGGGCATGAGCGGGATGAATCAGTCGTGGATATCATTGCACACCATAAGCTAAAAACCCCTACTGCTGTTGCTGAATTCTTAATTGGAAAAATGATTGAATTTGACAATGAATTGAAAACGATGCAGGATGATTTTTTGCAATTTGTTGAACAATATATGACAGATAAAGAAAAAGCATTGCATCAATTGATATATCGTTTACAAACCGTCACCCGGCATGCATTGTCTCATAATCAATATCAATTGGAGTCTGCATTTGAAAGACTGAATATTTTTGCAGAGCAATACGTGTCATCGAAAAAGCGGCAAATAAAAGATCATGTACAAAATACAGCACAACTGTTTTATACAAACCAAGCACATCACAAAAATCACCTGACCGCTCAAATATTTAAATGCAAAACATGTGTTCAATCATTTTTAAACAATAAGCAACATCAAACCGGGTTATTTGAAAACACATTTAAATATATTGATCCTGAAAATGTGTTGAAAAGAGGATTTACACTCACAACACATCAGAATAAAATCATCAAAAATGTGGATCATATAAAACAGGATGACCACATTGAAACCCACTTATTTAAAGGCAAAATAACCAGTACAGTCAATAAAATCAATAAATAAATTATTATGGCACAAAAAGCAATGACATACCAGGAAGCTGTAGATAACATTGAAGACATCTTACAAAAAATTGAGCATGAAGAATTGGATGTTGACGATTTGACAGACAAAGTCAAACAAGTATCCAAATTAATTGGAATATGCAAAAAGAAATTGCATAACACAGAAGCGGAAGTAGAAAAGATTTTGGCAACGATGGAAACCGGGACGAATACACAAGAAGAGGAATGAACGTTTTCAATAGTGAATGACTAAAAATTAATTTAATGATGTATCTCCCAGAAGAAGACCCGACCCTCACAGATCAGCAATTGAATAAAATCCAACAGCGTTTGTTTTTTCATAGCCTGCTGTTTCCAAGCCTTTTTGTTTTGGCGATTTGGATGATTGAGTTGGTTGAACGTACCCTTGGGTTGAACTTTGCCAAATATGGATTGTTCCCCCTGGAATGGGAAGGGCTAAGAGGCATTATTTTATCCCCTTTAATACATTCGGGGTTTAAGCATTTATTCAATAATTCCGTTCCCATTCTTGTACTGGGAACAGCTTTGTTTTATTTTTACAGGGCATTGTCATACCGTATTTTTTTCCTTATTTATTTATTATCGGGATTATGGCTCTGGTTTTTTGGCCGCCAGTCATATCACATCGGAGCAAGTGGTTTGGTATACGGACTGGCTTCATTTTTATTTTTTAGTGGAATATTTAGAAGATATTATCGTCTCATGGCCATATCATTGTTAGTTGTATTCCTTTATGGAAGTTTGATTTGGGGGATCTTTCCAATTCGTGCCCATATTTCTTGGGAAGGACATTTAATGGGGGGTATAGCCGGTTTTATATTGGCTGTTTTTTTTAAAAATCAAGGCCCTCAACGTCCCAAATACTCATGGGAAATTGAGGAAGAAATAGAAGATGATGAGGAAAGTTGACAGCAAACAAGGCTTAAAAGCGAAGGCTCGCGCAAGCTCAAAACTCATGCTTGCTTTTTAACCCTCAATCCATCTACTTCTAACACTGTAATTCAAACGAGGTCGCAGTCTAACCCGGGAAAAAATGGATTGCAGCAAGCCAAAAGGTTTATTAATAGTTTTTTATGTTGATTCCTATCGTTTTGCGGTGAATTTTTCGGGCTAATCATTATCTTCATCTTTAATTTATTACAAATATACTTTTTTTTAAATACTCCTATGGAGATTTTATCATTGTATTCCATTTATTCAAAAGTTTTTTATATTTAAAGTGGTAGAAATTTTTTAAAAGCGAAATTAAAGGCTATTGGACAAGCTCATTTAACAGCCAAGAAAGTAGAAATAAAAAGATATCTAAATACTGTTTACTGTTTTTAAACCCCTCTTTGTGGTTTTTGTGAATTCTTTGAGGTTCCCATATATTATCAAATAATCTTTTTTTCTATTCACACCATTCCTTTTAGATCGTACAGTATCATTATATTTTTCTATAATGATGTTTTAAATAGTGTTACCAAAAATTAATATTTACATCAGTAAACTGAGCCTTTTAGGCCTGCGCAAGCCTCGTTATCGAACAT
>CAZJWE010000185.1:0-6772 GCA_964549265.1 uncultured Bacteroidales bacterium
CACGTTAATTGAAAAATCCATCAATTTCTTAAATTCTCCATCATATTCATAATATCAGACAACCAAGACTATCGTAATTCAATCTGCAACAGATTTGTATTTTAAGAGCAGGTTTGTTCCCGGATAATAGGTTTCTGTTTGGTTTAAAAAATCGCAAAGTTTTTTCACTACTTCATTTGCTCTTGGAGTTGATAAGGAGTGTAAAAGTATATTTAGTGTGTTTGAATCATAATCAGGAACAATATCGGCATCACTTGTAAATATTTCTTTTAATAGCATCCTTCCATCCTTTGAGTTATTTACATAAAAATCATTAATAACATTATATAATGTAGATTCTGCTCTGTATGCTATCATCAGTATTGCATTTTTGAGTTTTTTACTTTCTTGTTTGAGTTTGTTATAGCGCTTTTCTTCGGGCATTTCTGCTATACTTATTCTGCCAGGAATAATATTTCTACGCTCCAACAGTTTGTTAATTTCTTCATTACAATCTTCTATTTGGTCTATTAGTGTTGAATTTTTGGTGACATCTTCAATAAATTGGTCTATGGTTTTGGCTTCTGTTCCTTCTAATTGCTGAAACATACGAGCTTCAAGACGTGATTTCTTATCTCTTTTCTTTTTTAATTGGTATGTTAACTTTCTATATTCGGGGTTGGGTATGGTTCTGCTTTGATCAACAGCTCCTGTGCCATATTCAATCATACGGTCAAAATCAAAATTTTGACTTATTTTCATTTTCACAACAATTCTCAACCATACCTTTTAATTGAACAATCTCTTTTTCTTGAGAATAAACAATTTTTTGTAAGTTTCAATTTGATTTTTTTGTTGTTTTGCGGCTTCAATTATTAATGGAATTAATGCAACATAATTAATACTAAGTAATCCTTCAACATCCTCAGAAACAAGCTCAGGATATACCTCCTTAACTTCTTGAGCAATAAAACCGTATTGTTTTGTATCAGTACCATTGAATGACGTATCAATATTATCACTGTTTATTTGTTTATACATTAATGCCGTAGAATCCTTCGTACTAATGAATTTGTAAGACTTTGCCTGAAGTCGGAACAAATTATTAATGTTTTTAATATTTTTTATATCCTTCTTAAGGTTTTTATCAGAATTAATATATGAACCCCTAGCGTAAACATGGCCATCTCCAAGGACAAAAAATTTGTGTGAGCCATTCCTTTCTACAACATATGCTTTTGATTTATCGTTATTAGCATAAGTAACCATAGAGTTATCCCAAGGCCCCATATTATTTGTCCATAATCTAGCCTCACCATTAGATATGATTTTAAACTGAGCATTTACATTTAATGTTATAATTGTTAATATAAAGAATAAGATATTTATTTTTTTCATCACTGTATTTCTTTAAAAGTTAATAAAATTATTTTTGTTAGTTTTAATAACAACTTGTTGGATAAAGGGTAAATTCAGTCCCCAAAGGAACTTCAAATCCAGAATTCATCTCCAAATAATCAGTCGCTCTAAGTGTAATTTTTGAATTACTTGGGACAGATGTTGAACTTCCCAAAGAAATTGATTTTTTGACGGCATAATTGAAGGTGTTGAAATTTGAAATATTATTTACCACTGTATTACAGTCCATTTTCAACTGGTACACCTTAATATGGTCGATATACATATATGATGGAAATGGGGTTGAGCTGTTTGGCAAATCCCATGGGAAAATCGCTAGATTTGCAATTACCCTTTGTGGATGAGTTAAACCATAAATGTTTCTCTCATTTCTAATATTATTATTGTCCAAATACCAAACGATTCTTGACGGTGTCCACTCTACTGAATAATTATGATAAGCTGTAGAATAATTCGGACAAGACTGTTCTGCATAAGGGCTCGGGTCAATACAATTATGCAAATTATTGGTGGTTTTGGTTGGATAGCTACCGTCCATTTCAAAAACATCAATTTCATTGTAGTTTCCTGAGGAACAGCTTCCGCTATAAAGCCAAAAAGCAGGCCAAAATCCTTTTCCAGTTGGCAATTTGCATCTTATTTCAAAATATCCGTATTGATAATTTGTTTTAGTATTTATCCAACCAGAAGTATAGCTATGTGACATGTAATTCTCTTTAATAATCTTGAGAATCAGTTTACCATTACTAATATAAACATTATCAGTACGGTTAGTATACATTTGAGGTTCTCCATTATGGTCAACATTATGAGCAACGCTCCATCTTGTTGTATTTAAAGAATTGAAATAATCAATGAATACAACTTCCCAATTCTTATCATTTGGTGGAACTTGAGAAAACAAGTTGGTACCGAAAAGCCAAATGATTATTAAGATAAAAATTATTCTCTTCATATTTTTTTTCCTTTATAATTAAGTGAAGTAAAACAGCCTAATCCTCCTTGATATGTATTAAAATTAATACTATCATTAATAAAATAACCTCCAAAACCGTGATATGCAGAATCAGGATATAAACCACCTCCAAATTCACCATTTGTATTAATCTTTAATGTTGCATCAAGGATATTAATTAAAGAATCATTTTCTTTTGTAATGGTAACAATTTCAGTAGTGTCATAATAATAAGTAGAGTCTCCACAATGATAATTACCTGTTTTATTACATTGATAAACTCCAACGAATTTATCTCTATAATCAGGAATCTCATTGGTTTCTTTATCACAGCTTATAAGTAGTAGCAGTAATGATACTAAAAGTAAATTTTCCATTTTGCTGAGTATTAATTATTAAAGATTAATCTTATTATTTATTCTAAATCTCATATCTATAGAAAGAATCTCCATTGTTTCGTGTTTTGCATTGACTCAACATTGAGACAAAACCTGTGTAATTGATACTGTATATCCCATGTAAACATGATAGTTAAAATCAGCTTCCCCATAACAATCGATAGCTTTGTCACGGTCACCATCTCCAATCCTTAAGCTAGTGTGACTCATTGGAAAGGTATTAATGCCCACATCTCCTGCACTATTGACCTCGATGGCCTGGGCATAGCCAGAAATAAACGAAAAACAAAACAAATTGATTGTAATAAAAAAAGTAAGAAACGATTTGAACAATTTTACATGTGCTTTCATCTGTTTATTTTAAATTTTTAATGGCCATATGGAGTTCGCCATGAGTTTAATTGATTGACTTTGTGCAACATAATCAAATCCTTAATAATCATGCTCGTGTGTGTCAATTTTTTTGTCATGGCTCGGTTCATAATATTAAATAATTTTAATTGATAATTATTTTTTTTGAATAAACAATTTGGCCATTTTGGGTTATTTTTATTATAAGTGTTTTACGTTTTCTCAAATCATTAATTTCAATTATTTGGCCATTGTTTAATTTTTGCTTATTTAAAAGCATGCCTTTTACATTATAAACATGAATAAATGCATTTTTCAGAGCATTCCGGTTGTTTGCTATTATAAGGCATTCTTGTTTATCATTATAAAATACATCAAAATAATCATCATCTTCATGTAATGATTTGATAGAAACCGGATTAACATTCACCAAACAACATAAGACAGTATCTGAAATACAACCAATAGAATCTATGGCATATACAGCGTATTGAGTTGTAGTGTCCGGTTTTGCCCAAGGATTAGATATGGTTGAATCATTGAGACTATGCCCGGGACTCCAATAATAATTCAGAGGCTCAACCCCTCCACCAATAGTACCTTGCAGTCTCACACTATCCCCTTTATCTATCCATTCCTTTTGTTCACTCAAAAGATAGCTAAAACTGGAGAATCTGGCCAATATACTATCAATAGCTATATTATCTAAACCATCCTTAACGGTTAAATAGAATTTAACTCCTTCCTCTCCTATAGGATAATCAATAAAATACGGATTCGGTATGGTTGTATCATTTAAAAAATCAGACGCGTGAATCAAAGCGCTTCCTGCATTATAATCACATTGCCATGAAAAAGTATATGGGGCTGTTCCATTGGTTATTTGTAAATTTGACCCCAGATAGGAGGTGTCCGGTTCATATTTATACATCCCTTTACAAAAGATGGTATCACCGCCCAGATCAATATCAAATTGAGCAATACTTTGTAAAAAAGTTAATAATCCTAAGATTATTGTATGGATTGCTTTTAGTCTCATAATAATATATATTAATATAATGTGTTGGGGTTACTCCGTCAAAATCATTCTCCGCGTATCCACTTCCTTGCCGTCTGCAATCAATGCATACATATACATGCCGGGCTCCAGGGTGCCGCCCTCTAAAGTAATACTCCCATTACCGGTAGCATTGATAGAGTACTGTTTAATTTGGTTGCCCTGCATGATGTAAATATATATAGTTGTCTCTCTTATTTTTGTGTTTGATTATAATACTTATAAAAAGTGAGCTTGCCTACAATAGTATTAATGAAATTTTACTATACTTTATAGGCAAGCTCGTCAAAATTTAGTTATGGATTAATCTCAAATTCGCTTCCGGTTTCTACTTCAAAAGTTCCGTTTATTGTTACTTCATTGACATTTGAAATTGTAAGATTACCATTACTTTCTACAGACACATTATTTTGCATTGTTACATTATCACAGCCATCAATATTAACATTAGTAGTATAAGTTGTATTCTCAATTGGGTATCCACAAGCAGCAGATTGAACTGATCCATGTGCATCTACTAATCCATAACCAACTTCTTCATACCATGTCCCATTCGGTCTCCCCGAGGTTGTTTGATAATTATATCCACCTACTTTTTGTGCATTTGATTCTATTATATCGGTAACTTCCTGGTGGGTTAAACCTGCATTAATGGATAATACTAAGGCAGCGATTCCTGCGACATGTGGACATGCAGCAGAAGTGCCAGCAAAATCATAATAATCTCCATCCGTCCCTGATTGAGTATTATAGCCAGCACTCCCTTCAATATCGGTCGTTGGCACTGTGGATCCCGGTGCTACAACATCTAACTCTGAACTGTAGCAACTACCAGGTTGACAATTAGAACACCAAGGATCACATGAATTTGGAACGATATCAATTCTACCGGAGCGGATTCCACATCTATCTACTGCGCCTACTGCGATTATGCCGGGATTAGAATTTGCAGGATACCTCACACTATTATTACTGTTGCCTGAAGAAAACGCCACAACACATCCTCGACCGTTCCTGCCATTGCTTAATGCATGCGTTATGGCATCATCTATATCGTCAGATTGACTACCACCACCATAAGAATTACTTAACACATCAGCTCCATGATTTACTGCCCATTCTATGCCGTCTGCAATCCAACTGTCAAATGTTGTCCACCATCCATTATAATCAGTGAATCCCATTCTTATTGGCATAATTTTACAATCAGGTGAAACTCCCGATACTCCAATGGTATTATTTTGTTCTGCACCTGCTATTCCGGCACAACAAGTACCATGTGCATCATCGTTTTCACATGCGCCTCCTTTTGACCTATCAGTTGCATCATACCCTGTTATTATATTAGCATCTAGGTCAGGATGATTTAGATCAACACCTTGATCAATAACTGCTATAGTAATATCATTTCCTGTAGTGAAATTCCATGCCTCGCAAGCATCAAGATCAACATCCTGTGTTCCACCATCTTGTCCGGTATTTTTCATCCCCCACTGATCATCCCATAACGCATCATTTACACAATGTTTCCTAATATGTCTTATCCAGTTAGGTGTAGAATAAACAAATAATCCTGTTTCATAGAATTTGTTTGCCAATTCTAATGATTTGAGTTTATTGCTTTTTACTCTCAAAATAAATCGATTCGCCCTGTACTTACTTCTATTTTTAATTGCTGCATTATGCTCTCTTAAGAGTTTACTAAAAGCATTCATACCTGTAGTCGGTTTCAGTTTAACGATAAACTCACCGCTCAATGCCATTAAGGAACTGTCTTTACACGTGTAGGCGCTACTTACTATTGCATTTGGATTATGCTTCTCCATTTTTTTCATTAAGGATTTAATGCTCTTTCCGGATAGGCCTGACCTAAGCTCATATATTACCATACTTTTGGAAATAGTATGTTTCTTCTTCACTTCATTAAAAGATGTTTTGTATTTTTCTATTGATTGTTTATCTTTTAAAGAATCTACCAAAAGAGAAACAAATATTTTTTGTTCTGAAATTTCCAAATTGACTTTTTCCCCTTTGTAATAGTAATAATTTTGAGCAAAAGTTATATATGGTACTAATAAAACTCCTGTTATTAGTATTATTTTATTTTTTTTCATAATTATTATTTTTTAAGTTATAATTTATTTTATTTCTTTTTCGAATATACCATACCCATTACCTTCCGGGCAATCTACACAATGTGGATGGATATACATATCGTGAAGTTTAACTTTTCCCTCTTCTATATCTAAATCACTAATTCTATGAGAAGTAGTAGAATCTAAATATAATGTACTGTCTTCAATTTTATACTTATAGGTCTGCGGACCTTCCGAATAAAACTCATACTTCCGAATGACAGATGAATCATCATGAAAGATCAACGTATCATTTCTTTCATGATTAATCCACGTACCTATTCTATCTTCTAATTTTAAAAAATTATTTTTTTCAGGTTCAACGGATGTGGAATCTTCACATCCGTTGATAAGTAAAAAGCTGCTAAAAAGAAACAATAAGGTCTTCATAATTTATAATATTTTGGTTTTACAATTTTAATCTACTCCGTCAAAATCATCCTCTTCGTATCCACTTCCTTGCCGTCTGCAATCAGTG
>CAZJWE010000186.1:0-6759 GCA_964549265.1 uncultured Bacteroidales bacterium
CCATCGTCTAATTTAACAGCCTTTTGCTTATTTAATATTGATTTGCGGATTTCTTTTAGCGAAATTTTTTGATCCCCGAATTTCACATCCATCTTAACATCAAACCAATCAATGCCTGACTCTACATGATAATTGGTTGTGGGCTTGTGCGGATTATATTTGATATTTTTGAGGTTTTCAAAACCATAAACTTCTATCTCCTTATTTTTACATTGTTCAAAAAAATTCAGAAACCAAAGGCCTTCCATCACTTCATTGGAATTCAAATAGAAGAATTCCTGTTGATTGAGTTCGCTAAATTTTGGATGGAGGTTAACCATGAAACTGTAGAATAATTTTTCTTTTTCAACATCTCTTTTTATTTCACCGATCTTCCCTTCTTTATCATTATAGTAAAACGAATCTGCTTTATTTGAAATGATTACTTCGTTTTCGCCATATAAGGCCAACGGATAAAACAATAAAAAGTTTCCCATTTCCGACAGTGAAATACGAAAAGTAACCTTTTCAGACATCTTTTTATGGGTCTTTACCTGGCTCATATCTACCTCTATTTGTTTTTTAAAATGATTAATGAATGTAGTAAATCTATATTTTCCACATTTTGGACTCCAGGATGATTTGATGCCCATTCATTAAGTAGTTCTAAAGATAAATAAGAAAAATTAAAGTTTGCATCAGCCTGCTTAATATGAGAGCTTAATGTTCCTGCAATTAACTTTTGGCGTAAAAGAGTAAGCGCAGCAACCTCATGTTTACATAAACCACCATAGCTATACGGACAATTACAATAATTCCATACTTTACGACCAATTATTCTTATGATAACATCATAAATTGAAGTATCCCTCTGGCTTTTTACTTTGAAAGTGAATTCATTATGATCCGGGTTACTTTGGCCAAGAGATACTTTATTTTGAGCAATGAGTTGATATCCCCGGACTTTTGAATTTGAATTTGAATTATTATATAGATAATTTTCTAATCGAGTGCTTAAGCTGCTTTTATCTATCTGGTTCATTTATTCTTGCTTTACAATCACATGTCTAATTTGACATACTGAAAATTGGATAATCATTTTAAAAAGAATAACAAAAATACAAAAATTTCAAAACTAAAGATTAATCCAAATTTTGGGTTCCAGTTGTATAATTACAGCTTATAGGATTAGTATAATGATCCTTTTAAGACTTTTTTTATTTTTTACAAATTTCAATGCTATGGAATCAATTTGACAGGCTTTGTTTAAATCAATGATGACATAACTGTAACTGTATTTACAATTTGAAGCATAATCAGGGGTATTGTCAATGCTATTTTCTACATCAACTATATGATGATGCTCAATAATATTGGATTTTAACACAAGATTTTCCTGGGAATAAATATGCATATTGGCTATACTCACAAAAAAAGTAAAGATTACAGTTATTTTATTCATAATGCTCTTTGTATTAGAAAATAAGGACTGCCCTCAGGGACAGCCCTTAAAAAATCAATGATAAAAATTATTATTTTAAAACTACTTTCTTAGCAGCCACTTCATTTTCGCTTTGTACATCTATCAAATAGACACCAGGATTATTATTGCTGATATCAATAGTATTTAATTTTTCTTTTAAAGTCCCCATGTTAATAACATTTCCTGTTACATCCACAACTTTGTATAAAGCAGGAATTTCGGCAACTTCGATAGTTAATGAACCGCTGGTAGGACTAGGGTAAACTTTAATGTTTTGTGATTGTTTGTTTGCTTTTGGCGTTGCTTCGTCATTGCTTGTAACAATGGAATTGGCTTTTATATCAGGGTCAGCAGCTGGTAAGCTTTTCCACATTTTAAACACGCCCTGTGCTATTTCTGTATTATCCATATATTTACCGAGTACATAGTCATCATGGTCAGCATATTCTGCAATGATAACTGCGCCATCTCCTTTCATGTAAATAGGAATTAACTGGTTTGTATGATAATCATCCTGAAATTTATATCCTGGCATGTTACCTTGTCCGTTGTCAGATACTTCCCATGTTCCCATGATATCATTGGTATCAAAGTTTTCTCCCACAAAATAACCACATTCATGGTCACCTGTTACAATCAATAATGTCTCATCCCAGCTGCTGCTATCTTCTACCCAATCCATTACAGCTTGCACTGCTTCATCAAAGTCGGCTTGTTCTTCGATTAATCTTCCGGCTGCATTATCGTGTCCTGCCCAGTCAACAGCACCGCCTTCAATCATCAGTGAGAATCCGTTTGCATTGTTATCCAATACATTCAATGCAGCTTTGGTCATATCAGAAAGCATAGGCACATTTTGATTCAAGTCAGAAGCATAAGCAACAGAAGGATCACCGGTAGTTCTATCATTATTTAATGTTTTATATACGTTGGGTATGCATGCTACTCTAAGAGGTGTTTTGCCGGTAGCCATGTTTAGAACATCAATACTGTCTCTGATGAGTGTCCATGCATCCGGGTTGCCGTCGCCATCAATATCCTGTACTTCACTGTTTCCATTAATGGTAGTTGAATCAAATGTTATAGCTTCTGCTAAGAGATTATTCCATGTTCCTTCGCCGCCAACATATTTATATTCACCGTGCATGTTACTTTGTGCATCAGCATCATAATCCGGAGCTCCACAACCCATGATTACAGCAGCTCTGCTATCTATGAACATTTCATTGGCTATTTGGGCATATGCATTTCTGTTAATGTTATGAGCAAGCATAGCAGCAGGAGTTGCATGAGATAATGGAACAGAAGATACCACACCAACCGATTTACCGGCTTCGAAACCTCTCTCGCCAAATGTTTTTAATTCTGTACTATCAATTGCAACACCGATTGCATATTTGGCTGATTTTTTTCCTGTATACATAGATGTAGCAGCAGGAGCAGAACCGGTCATGTTGGTAGCCCAGTAGTTATGGTCTGTCCATGCACCAAAAGACTGATACCAGGTGTTGTATTTTGAAATATCATCATTTTCCCATACTTTACCAACCATTGCAGGGAAAGTAGACATGTTGTACTGATGTGTAAATGATTTGTATGCAGCAGGTGTACCTCTGAAGTATTCTGTTGCATTGATATGATTGTATCCCCATCCATCACTAACCATCAAAATAGTATTTTTGGGTTGTGGCATGGTAAAACTTTCTTCTGTCCAGAGGTCAAACATCACATGTCCCATGTCTGTATTGTCAATATATCTTCCGCGCACAAAATCTTCCTGATCTGCATAATCTTCGAATAATTCAGCGCCAGGCCCTTGAGCATAGAAAGGAATGAGTTGGTTGGTATGCTCACCGCTTGGATCTGTCGGGCCGTTTCCATAAGCATCAAAGCTCATGAATTTATGCCCGGGCATATTTCCGGCGCCGCTGTCTGATACAGGGTATTGAGCAATCATATCGAGGCTGTTGGTATCAAAATCAGGGCCTGTCAAATAGTCTGTTTCATGGTCACCTGTTACAATTACAAGGGTGTTTTCCAATTCACCTTTTGCAGCGAGCCAGGCCAATGCAGAATCTACAGCATCGTCAAAATCCGCTTGTTCTTCAATGATACGGGTAAGGCTGTTTCCATGTCCTGCCCAGTCAACAGCACCGCCTTCTACCATTAAGAAAAAGCCTTTGTCACTGTCATTATTGTCAAGTACATTCAATGCAGCAGTGGTCATGTGGTGTAATCTGGGAACATTTGCTGTATAAGGCACTTCAAAAGGGAGTGTGTCGCGGTAATTGCCACTTCTGTTATGTTGTAAAGTAGCCCCGCATTTGGGTACGCCAATCACTCTCTTATGAGAAACAGCTCCTGTTCTTAAAGTAGCAAAATCGGCACTGTCCTGGATCAAATACCAGGCATCAGGAGTAGCATCACCATCTACATCCTGCACTTCGGTATTACCCATTGGAGAAGCAACACTGTATGTAGTAGTGCCTGCTTTTAAACTGTCCCATGTTTCCTGTCCGCCAACATATTTATATTGCCTGTTTATCTCGGCAACAAGGTTTCCATCAGCATCATATTCAGGGTTTCCACATCCCATAATAACTGTGAATTTTGAATCGATAATTTGATTTCTGGCAATATCTGCATATGCTTTACGGCTTGGGCTGTGCGCTGAAAAACCTGCCGGAGTAGCATGAGCAAATTGAACAGAACTCACTACACCTGCTGCTTTTCCTAATTCAACAGCTCTTTCAGAAATCAATTCAAGCAATGCAGAATCTTTATCCACACCCACTGCATATTTAGATGATTTCATCCCTGAAGCCATTGTGGTGGCTGCAGGAGCAGATCCGGTAGCACCAACACCGCCATCACTTTCTCTTTTCATCCATTTCCAGTCTGTCCATGCTTTATAACTATTATAACTATTTGTATACCCTGTTATCGTATCTTCCCAGGGTTTAACTACCATAGAACAATAAGTGCTCATTGGATGGTAAACATTGAATTGTTCATATGTATTGGAGTCAACTCCTCTGAAATACTTTGTTGCGTTTATGTGGTTATAACTCCAACCATCACTTATAAACACAACAATGTTTTTGGGAACATTCTGGGTGTAACTTTTAATAATACCAAATCCCGATACTAACAGCATTGCAATTAGCAGCCTGATAATAAGTACGTTTGTTTTTTTCATTTTTGATTTTTTTAAATGATTAAATTATTTTTAAACTACAGCGCTAAATTGGCATTCAAATCCTATCTGAATCTTAAGAGAATATTATTTTATGATTAAATTATAATTTATTTTTGATTTACACTTAACAGTTTGTTTTCTAACTCATAGCTATAATTATAATGTTAATTGGATATAAGAATATTACTTCAATGTTTATTCTTTTTTAATAAATCTTTAATTTTTTCATAAAGAATTCATTTATATACTTAATACGTGTTAATAAATTTAAGGACGTTTAAATATGTTTTTTTTGTTTTTCATAATAATTTATATATTTGCACAGCAAATAAAAGTTAACAACTATAATTAATATCACGAATGAGAAATTTAATCTTTGTTTTTTTATTCATCTCAACAACATTGTTTTCACAGGAATTCAAAGAACTAAATAAAAGAACATACATTGGATTTGATGTAGGTTTTGGTTTTTTTGGCCCTGGAGATGTGAATGATTATCTCAATGATAAATATGCTGATTTTTATTTTTCCAGTGGCTTTCCCGAAATTGTCCTCAACTATTTTATGGATGCTAATTTCACCTATCGTTTTCACAAAAATATCGACATCCAGGCTTTTACCGGATTTGGTTGGGCACCTAAAGTTATCATGATTGAAAATGCTGGATACAGCGACTCGTATCATTATATGAGATATTCCTACGGTATTATCCCTCATCTTCATGTTCCATTATTCATTAATTCTTTCTTTTTGGGAATTGGCCCTATATTCAATCATTTAAAATTTGAATCATTTCAAGCCTCTACATTAGGTTTAAAATTTAGAGCCGGATATAACATCCATGGTGGCAATTTCATTACACAGGTCTTTGGAGGGCTTGATTATATCAAGGGAAAATCTGATCAACGTTACCAATCCCGCCCAATGACATTGGATTATACAGGATTTACATTCGGAACTGTCTTTAATTTTCCTTTACGCTCATTTGATTAACTTTAAAATTATAAACTTTATGAAAATTTATCTTTTACTCTTAGGATTGAGCACCCTGCTTTTAAGCAGTTGTTCAACAAGTGCTCACTTTAAAACTGCTGACACCGATCAAACGTATGGTGAGACCAGTTATGAAAACGTACAGGTATATTCTGTTGATGACTTCGGAACAGATTATACAATCTTAGGGCCAGTTGTTGCTTGTGCAGACGCCGGCACCAATGCAGAAACCCCTGTGAAATTATTAAAAAAAGAAGCTTCCAAATTAGGTGCAGATGCGGTTATTAATTTAAAGCTAACCGTAAAACAAGGTTACTGGAACAGTGGCATTGAGGCAAAAGGGACTGCTGTACGTTTAAAAAAATAAATATTAACCTTTAAATTTTTTACAACATGAAAATCTATAATATAATCTTTTTTATTTTTGTTTTAGTTATCACAAGCTGTAGCATAACAACTCATTATGTTCAATCCGGTAGTCAATCCTATCCGGAATCTAATTATGAGGAAATTAAAATCTATTCCGGTGAACCTGAAGGTGATTACACAGTTATTGGAAGCCTGGTAACCTATGCTGCCGGAGATGAGAATATGGCAGCCAAAACCTTAAGGAAAGAAGCTGCTGAAGTTGGAGCTGATGCAATTATCCATACAGAATTATACATGCTAAACACATATTCCAAAACTACAGGGATGACTGGTGTAGCAATTAAATTTAAATAATATTAATGGGTGTCCAAAAAGTCTATATTTAAAAAAATACCACTAAAACACAAAAACCTAAATTCAAAAAACATATAATTAAGTAATTATATTCTGAGTAATTTTGTGCAGGAATGTTTTTTTTGGACACCCTCTTTTTTTCTTCTTTATTTCTACTCCTCTCATTTGCATTGATATTCCTTTCTTTTCTCGATTTTAAAAAAAAGATAATTTTTTAACCAAGTTTCGTATTATTCGCCTTTGCTTATGTAGCAAAAAATATAAGTTTTTATTATCCTTTACCACTCCTAAATTTCTTTATGATTTCATGTACATTCAACAATCTTCTTAACCATCCATAGTAAAGAGAGACATACATGATGATTGTAAACACCCACACCAT
>CAZJWE010000187.1:0-6730 GCA_964549265.1 uncultured Bacteroidales bacterium
TGCTATATTCCGTTATCTGTTTATTTTTAAAAATTAATCTCTTCAAATATAAAAATAAATCATCATGAAAAAATATAGCACAAACTTTAGGGGGTAAACAAACCTATATTATCTTCTTCAACCATTCAAACCATTCATTCATTCCATCGCCGCTTGTTACTGATGTGGTTATTATTTGAATGTTAGGATTTACGCGTTTGGTATATTCTTTTGCTTTTTCAAGGTCAAAGTTGAGGTGTGGCAGCAAATCCATTTTATTGATAATGCAAATATCGCTGTTTTGAAATATCACCGGGTATTTGATGGGTTTATCTTCTCCTTCTGTGACCGACATCACTACTACTCTGCGTGATTCTCCAAGGTCGAACATGGCCGGGCACACCAGGTTGCCCACGTTTTCGATAAAAAGTATTGAATGTTCTTTGATATCAAGGGATTTGGCAGCCTGGTTTACCATGTTGGCATCAAGGTGGCATCCGCTGCCGGTGTTGACCTGTATAACAGGCGCTCCGGTTTTTTCTATGCGTTCCGCATCATTCATTGTTTGCTGGTCGCCTTCGATGACATAGAACGGTATTGTTTTGTTCAGGTCATGAATGGTACGCTCTAATAAAGATGTTTTGCCTGATCCGGGGGAGCTAACCATATTCAGTGCTAAAATGTTTTTCGCTTCAAAATAGCCCCTGTTGCGTTCGGCCAGTAGGTTATTTTTTTGAAGTATGTCTTGTTCAAGCTGTATCTCATGGGTATGATCATGGCTATGATCGTGGTCGTGGTCATGGTCGTGATGATGGTCGTGATGGTGATCACGTTCATGGCTTGAATGAATATGCTGGTGAATTTGTTCGCCTGGTTTCCTGATTGTTACAGAGTCGTTCGGGTCTCCGCATCCACATGAATTACACATAATATTAATTTTTTTATTTGTATGTAAAACTTATTTTTTTTGTTGGGATTGTTTATTTCCTGCTTTTTTTTGCCAGTTGTCTTTTAAGGTGACTGTGCGGTTAAAAACAGGTTTTCCCGGAGCCGAATGCTTGGCATCTACACAATAATAGCCGATTCGTTGAAACTGGCAATGTGTTCCCGGTGTTGCATCTTTCAATCCGGGTTCGGCCATTGCCTGGCGAATATTCATGGAGTTGGGATTTAAGTTCGAAATAAAGTCGTTCCCTTCTTCTGTATCATCCGGATTTTCTTTATTAAACAACCTGTCGTATTCTCTTACTTCAACAGGCACTGCATGGTTTGCCGAAACCCAATGAAGCGTACCTTTTACTTTGCGGGTGCTTTGTGCACCACCGCTTTTGGTTTCAGGGTCGTATGTGCAAATTATGGATTGGATTTCCCCGGTTTGTTGGTCTTTTATGACTTCTTTGCATTCTACTATGTATGCGCTCTTAAGGCGGACTTCTTTCCCGGGGGCCATCCTAAAAAATTTGCGTGGCGGATCTTCCATAAAATCATTCCGTTCTATATATATTTCTCTTGAAAAAGGGATATTTCTGGATCCCATCGAGTCATCTTCGGGATTGTTCACAGTCTCTAACCATTCTTCCTCTCCTTGGGGATAATTTTCGATGATCACTTTGACGGGGTCGAGCACAGCCATCACCCGGGCAGCTTTTTTATTCAGTTCTTCCCTGATGCTATGTTCCAGAAGCGCCATGTCAATAATCCCTTCACGTTTAGCTATCCCAATTTTGTCGGAAAATAATTTAATGGATTCGGGGGTGTATCCTCTTCTCCTTAACCCCGAAATGGTAGGCATCCTCGGATCGTCCCAGCTCTCAACATGGCCTTCTTGCACCAGGCGTTGCAATTTACGTTTGCTCAACACGGTATATCCGATATTCAACCGTGCAAACTCAATCTGGCGAGGTCGGTGTCCGCTGCCATATATTTGATCTAAATACCAATCATATAATGGCCTGTGCACTTCAAACTCCAATGTACACAGCGAATGGGTGATGTTTTCAATATAATCGGATTGTCCGTGTGTAAAATCATAGGTCGGGTAGATGCACCATTTGTTGCCTGTCCGGTGATGTTCTCCATACCGGATACGGTACATAACCGGGTCGCGCAAGTGCATGTTCGGAGATGCCATATCTATTTTGGCACGTAGCAGGTAAGTACCTTCTTCAAATTCTCCGTTTCTCATCCTTCTGAACAGGTCGAGGTTTTCTTCTACTGGCCTGTTGCGCGAAGGACTTTCTTTTCCCGGCTCAGTGGGTGTTCCTCTGGTAGCTTTGATTTCTTCAGGATTCATATTGCATACATAGGCTTTGCCTTTTTGAATCAGGCGTTCGGCCCATTCATATAATTGTTCAAAATAGTCAGAAGCATAATACATCCTATCTCCCCAATCATAGCCAAGCCAATGCACATCTTCAATTATTGAATCTACATATTCTTTTGTAGCTTTTAATGGATTGGAATCGTCAAAACGTAAATTGCATTTTCCATTGTATTTTTCTGCAAGTCCAAAATCCAGGCATATTGCCTTGGCATGTCCAATATGTAAATAACCATTAGGTTCGGGTGGGAAACGGGTGTGAACCTCTCCATTGTTTTTCCCGTTGGCAATATCTTCTTCTATAATCTCTTCTATAAAATTTCGAGGAGATGAAGGTTCCTGATCCATTTGACGAGTATCTTTATCCATTGAAGGTCGTTTAAATTAATTAAATAACATGCAAAATTAAAAGAAATCGTTCATTCCGTTGCAATTATTGCAAAAAACATTTCGTGGATTTGAATATTCTTTTGCGAGTTGATTTCAAAATTTTAATGTATGATGCCATCAAATACAAAAAAACTAATGTTATCGGCTTAATGTTAGGCTCACTTTATAAATTTTCCCTCCGATAGGGGGATTTATTTTGGAAATTTTAATGGTGGCCTGCTGTATTTTATCTTCAAATTGTTGATATAGTGCATCCAGTATCCGTTTTGCCAAATGTTCCAACAATTTGGCATTTTGTTTCATTTCATTTTTTACAATGTTATATGCTTTCTGATAATCCAAAGCATCATTTAATTCGTCTGTTTCTGCAGGTTTACTGATATCCAGGTCAAGCATTAAGTCAACCAAAAATTTATTGCCCACCACCTGTTCTTCTTTAAAATGCCCATGATATGCAAAAAATTCCATGTCTTCTATGTGGATTGTCGCCATATTAATCTTTTTTGGGGAGTTATGCTCTGTTTATTCTGGTTGCAATAATAATTAATTTTTATCAATATCCGTTAAGAAAGTATAATGTACCTAAATTTTTATACTCAACAGTCTATATTATCATAATTTTATTAATTTTGTATCAAAATATATGGTCGCATGGCCGAGTGGCTCAGGCAACGGTCTGCAAAACCGTGTACGGCGGTTCGAATCCGCCTGCGACCTCAGAGTGATTATTGAAGAGGTTTTTTTCCTAAATCACCGTTTTCTAATGAATGAATTATATGAGGATAAGGCTTTGAGATTTCTGCAAACGTAAATTTTTTTGTATTGAATTTTTGAGAACTATGACGTCCTGTATGTCCTCCTATTTTTTGAGTTTTTATTTTTTTAATATCTTTTACTATAGCATAAAAACTATTAGCATTCAATTTATCCCCAAGATTTAAATGAGAATTTTTGTCTATTTTAAATTTTTTAGGCTTTAACTCTTTAACTATTTCAGCTGAACCATCCCTTTTACATTTATATTTTAATGACAATCCAATTTTTGGATGTCTCTGAGGCACACTTGGAACTATTTTTTTGGCAATGATTTCTGAGCATTGACATTCAATCTTCTCTCCTTTTTTATAAAATTCCACGTGTCTTTTATTTTTTGATTTTTATAATATTTTCTTCCAATTCATTACTATCTACAGAAAAAATTTCTGAGACTTCATCAATAGTAAATTCAACTCCAATTTTTTTAATTATATCATTTATGATTCCAATAGTAGAAGCGTCATTAATTTTTTCTATATCTATCACAAATTTTTCTGGATGATCTTCAATTTCTTTACAGTATTCATCTTCTGTTATTTGGTTTTCAGAAAGTTCTAATGATAATTCTAAAAAATTATTTTTTATTATTAAATTTTTAATGGCTTTAACAAAATATTCTTCCTTTTTACATTGGTATAAATTGAATTCACTTATAAGGTTCCGAAGTGATTTTATTTGTGATAAATGAAACGTTACAGAAATAACTTCATCTTTTTTTGAACCAGAGAAGGGTTCATAAATTTGTGAAGTGAAATCTTGTGCTAATTCTCCTATATTTTCATGATATGTAGCCAATTCATTCATTTGTAATTATTTTTTCGGTTTCAATTATTTTAAAATCAATTGTATCTTTATCAAATTTAAATAAACGCGGATAGTGAAAATTAAAATTAACTGAATATCCATTATCTTGTATATCTGTTATAATATTTAAATGAAAATCATCATATGATTTTGTTAATTTTATTTGACTGGTTTTAAATTCATTTAAATCACAATTCATTTTATTTAAAATCTTAATTAAGTTATAATCATCTTCTTTTTTAAAAGTATACTTAATATTGATTCCTAAGGCTTTTATGGGGGTATGTGGTAACAAACCAAGTATTCTTTCCATTAAGATACCACTAAACGATTTTGAATTTTTATTTATTTTTTCGAGTTTTATCTCCAGAGTATTATCCTTGGGCAATAATAAAATATCATTATGTGTATATCCAAATTCCATTTGCTCTGGCAAGATAATCCCCTTAAATTCTTTTTCTGATCCGAGTTCAAAAAGATGTGTTGACACCCAATCTGGAGTAAAAATTCTTTTATTCCAATTCCCAACACACATTATATTTATTAATGTAATTTCTGGCATATTTTAAATTTATTTTACAAATTTAAAAATTTATATTTAGTTATTCGTCGTTATATTTTAATTTTTATTTTATCTGTTCAATCAAAACCTAAAGTAAATAAACGGTTGGAATTCTGCTGTTTTGAATTGATAAATTACAAACACGGCCACAACAAAAATAATAACTTTCACCACTATGGGCGTTCGGATGAACAGGCCTCTGTAATTTTCCTTTGTTTGTGAAGGCAGCCAGTGTATTACAAATGCGATCAGGATAAGAGAGAAGACCAGTTTATACCCAACAATAGCCTGGAATACGGTAGAAAAGCTAAAATAATTGACGATACGCTCTAAGATTAACATTGCATTGTCCATATCACTAGCTCTGAAGAAAAGCCAAAGGAATGTGACAAAATGGAATGTAAAAAACACATTCAGAAAATGCCGGAATTTATTTGTTGCCCCCTTCCAGGGCGAAATAGAACGCCATGCTTTATTCACAATAAGCCCGATGCCATGCATGGCTCCCCAAATCACAAAACGCATGTTGGCTCCATGCCATAATCCACCTAAAAGCATGGTGACTAAAATATTTATATTCGCCCTGATCTTTCCTTTCCGGTTTCCACCCAATGGGATATAAAGGTAATCCCTGAGCCAGGATGAAAGTGAGATGTGCCATCTACGCCAAAATTCTGTGATGCTGGCCGACTTATAAGGAAAAAAGAAGTTGACAGGCAAACGAAACCCTAACAGCAATGCAGTGCCAATGGCTATATCTGTATACCCGGAGAAATCGCAATAAATTTGTGCAGAATATCCATACAAGGCCATCAAATTTTCAAACCCGGTATAATTTACGGGAGATTGAAACACCCTGTCAACAAAATTCACCGAGATATAATCGGATATGATCATTTTTTTGGCCAGTCCGTTTAAAATCATGAACAAGGCATAGCCCATCTGTTCTTTGGTTAAATTGTATTTTTGGTATAATTGGGGTATAAAATGGGCTGCTCTTACAATAGGACCAGCCACCAATTGTGGGAAAAAGGCCACATAAAATCCAAAATCCAATATGTTATTGACGGGCATGATCTTTTTTCTGTATACATCAACAGAATAGCTGATGGTTTGAAATGTAAAGAATGATATACCCACCGGAAGTAAAATGTTATTGATATTGAAGTCACTCCCTGTTAATTCATTGCTCCACTTTGCCAGGATGTTCATAACCTCCAGATTGGCATCAAACAATTCATTGATCCACCGAATAAAAAAGTATGCATACTTAAAATAAAATAATACGGATAAATTGATGATAATGCTGGCCGTAAGAAAAAGCTGTCTGGCTATTTTTTTCTTTGAATAGTATATGGCATGTCCGATTGCATAATCAACAATGGTAGAGAAAACCAGGAGAAAAAAGAAATACCCTCCCGATTTATAATAGAAAAACAAGCTCATAATGAACAAATAAGCATGTCGAAGTTTCTTTTTTTTATAAATAAAGGAATAGAATAATAGTAAGATGGTAAAGAACACCCAAAAATATATTTGGGTAAAAAGAAGGGGGGAGTCACTGGAATATGTTAATATTTGCCGAATAAAATCCATTCAAAGCTATTAGGAATCAAGACATCTTACATAAAGGCTACCATTAATCAGGCAAAAATACACTAAATTAAATAAAGTTAAACATTTTTAACCAGATAAATGCAAATTGAATGTTTTGTCGGTATACAAAATAAGTGAGTAAACTAATTGAAGCCTATTATGAAGCGATTCTAACTTCTAACTTCTAACTTCTAACTTCTAAATTCTAAATACTGAATACTGAATACTCAGGATATGGCTTCCACTAAATATGCAGTAAAACC
>CAZJWE010000188.1:0-3256 GCA_964549265.1 uncultured Bacteroidales bacterium
CTATTTGCTTGCGGTCGATTTTTTGTGTTTTGTACAAATCCAGTACGGAATTAAATACCTGCACATGCAAGATATCCTCCAATTCACTTGAGGTCAGGCCATGCTTGGAACTGTTGATGCTTTCTAAAACCGTGTTTTTCAATGTTCCGTGCCGTGAAAAATAAATTTGGTTATAACCCCATATACCATTTTTATTGTATTGTGCAAGGCTTTTTGAGGTGAGTATTTCTCTAAAAGCCCATACTGTTTTTTTGGGGATTTGTCAATATGGAATATTGAACTATAAGAACTCAAACGATATTGACCATTATATGTCCGTTGCGACGAATTAATTCAATGCCTACCTCATAAATATCAGAAAGAATATCCCCCCTAAAGCTATGAGGTGAACCAGTTTCAATAATCTGTCCCTTGTTGAGCAGGATAAGCTGGTCAGCAAACCTGAAAGCCAGGTTTAAATCGTGAAAAGTCATCACAGCGGACAAGTTATTGCCCGCTGTAATATACCTTATAATCTTCATTATATCCATCTGGTTTTTCAGGTCGAGATTGCTTGTTGGTTCATCAAACAGAAATAATTCCGGCTCCTGCACCAATGCACGGGCAATACATACTTTTTGTAATTCGCCACCACTTAAATGACTTGTATATCGCGTTACAAGATGTTCAATATTTAAACGTTGCAGTGCCCTGCTCACTATTTGTAAATCGGTATGTGAACTTTTTACATTTACATGCGCAATACGTCCAAGTAGTATAGCATCAAAAACCGTCATGTGGCCGCTTTTATTGGTTTGGGGCACATAGCCAATTTTTTTTGCTATTTCCCGCGATTTCATCTGAAGAACGTTCCGTTCTTCTATATTTATTAAACCTGTTGATGGTTTTAAAACAGCATTTATACAACGCAGCAAGGTTGTTTTTCCTGAACCATTGGGGCCAATTATTGCAAGAATTTTTCCCTTGTTAAGTGTAAAAGATATATCTTTTAAAACAAGTTCATCCTTCTGATAACCAATAGCTATATTATTTACTGAAAGCATTTTTTACTTTTTTATTTAGTAGTAGATAAATAAAGGCCGGCCCTCCGATGAAGGAAGTCAAAACAGCCACTGGCAACACATGTGGTTTCAGCATTATCCGGGCAGCAATGTCCGAAGCTAAAAGCAGCGTAATACCGCACAAAAACGATGCGGGTATTACAAACCGATAATCATCACCAATGATTTTTCTTACAATATGAGGTGCTATGAGGCCCACAAACGCAATAATACCCAGGAAAGAAACAATGGAGGCGGTAATGATCGAAGCAAGGATCATCCCGGTAAGCCGCACCATATGAACTTTCACGCCCAACCCTTTTGCTGTTTCATCGCCAGCTTCCATGGCATTGTAATTCCATCGGTTTAACATTAAAAACAATGTGCCAGGCAAAACTACCGAAGCCATTATCAGTGACTCATTCCATCCTGCCCTTCCCACATCGCCAAACGACCAGAAAACAATGGCTGCTAGTTGAACATCATCGGCAAAATACTGGAGAAACATGGTTGCAGCGGAAAACAAAGCTCCCAATGCAACACCGCAAAGCACCATTACATCAGGACTGGTATTGTATATTCTTGCAATAACAATAATAACAAAGGAAGATATCAGGCAAGCTGCAAAAGCAAACACGATGGTAACATAAGGATTGATAACCGTAACCGCTCCAACTTGGGTGGATTGCATTACTCCGGTACCCACGAGCATAATTGCAACAGCCGCCCCAAAGGCCCCCGCTTGTGATATACCTAATGTAAAAGGCGAACCCAGCGGGTTACGAAGGACGGATTGCATTACCGCTCCCGAAATAGCCAGGCCACCACCTGCAACCGTTGCTGCTATAGCATGCGGTAACCTTATGTTAAAAATGATATTTTCAGTCCCGGGAACGGTTACTACACCAAAAAGTGTTTTAATTGCTATAACTACCGGAATATATACCGACCCCAACGATATTGCAGCGATAAACAAGAAAATACTCAAGAGAAAGAGCAATGCAATAAAAAAAAATTTACGGTTTATATATTGGGTATATTCAGGAAAAATCTTTGTGATACCGGACTTGTTTTTAATGTATATCATTTCACATTTATTTTTGTAAATCCCACATTGTCAAACATTTTATTCAATTCTGCAAATGTAGGGCTTTCGTTAAAGAAAACAGATATTTCTTCTGCTTTTTTCACAGGGTCAATATCCATAAATTTTTCAGGATAAACAATTTTTCCAATAAAATAAGCATTTGCCAACACAACTTCCGTGTTTTCATTGTATGAATTATTGGGGAAAAGCCCATAAACCCGGTTGTTTTTTACTGCTTTTAAATCCCTGAAAGCGGGGCCATTGTGTAACTGTCCCAGTGCATTTGTATTACCGGGTAGCCGAAGTGTGGAAATGTCAATGAATATTATATCCGGGTCCCATACAATAATTTGTTCTTTCGAAACATTAAGATATGAAATTCGTTCCGAACCTTCGGGCAACGATGCTACATTTTTAATATCTAAAAACTCAAAAGGGGCATAAACCGGGTTGGTTGATTGTATGCCATGCGGGCCACTCTGGCCTACCCCCCCGATATAACAGCTTAGCATTGAAGAACTGTCAACCCTTGATTTTAAATCGGCAATCATGCTGTCAATAAAAGCTGTAACTTCTTTTGCCCTTTTTTGCCTGCCAACCAGTTTTGCCATCAGGCAGAGCGACCGGTCAAATAGTTGCCTGTCATAAGTAAGGTTGCCATAGCGCAGCATAATTACCGGTATACCTGTTTTTTTTTGCAGGATACCAGGACTGCTTCCTCCTCCCCTGGCCATTTTAAATATTACATCCGGCCTGGGTTTTAACCCGGCAATGAGTTCGGGGTTGTCATAACCCCTGAATTCGCCAAATATGGGATATTTTGTAAATTGGGGGTTTGCTATGGCGTAAGGCCGGGCATCAATTGGCGAGCCACGCACTTCTATCCCGTCAACAGCAGCAATACGATGATGTGCTTTTAAATAGGTCAACAACCTTAAACAACCTGCACCCGAACAAATGACGGTATCAATAGTTTCCGAAATGGAAACTGTTCTATCTGTTAAATCTATGCTTATGGCAGTCTTGCCTGTAGTATCACCGAAACAAGCAGATGTGCCTGTTGTTGCCTTGTCTGCATTTTTATTGTTAAGGATTCTTTTTTTTTTATCAGGTTGATTGCATGCAAATG
>CAZJWE010000188.1:3266-6689 GCA_964549265.1 uncultured Bacteroidales bacterium
ATCATGGTATGAAATAAATGATTTATTATTATGTTGTAACCTCTGTGTTTTATCCATAATGTGTTTAAAAACTTGTGTTTAAAATTTATATTTTATTCCTCCCAAAACAATTATTCCCGGAGCAATTGTATTTGCTTTTGATTTGGATAAAAATACCGGGTATTTATTGTTTAAAAAATTCTCAGCATTCACAAAAACCGTCAGTTTGTCGATAAAAGTCTTTGTAACAGATGCATCCAGTGTATAGTACTTGTTTTTTTCCAGTGTATTTTCGTTGTTATAATAAATTTTAGCAAAAGTATTTACCCCTACGAACACGTTTATTATTTCCGGGTTTGAATAGTTCAGTCTCAGGTGCATGCTGTGCCGGGGATTATGTGGCAGGTAATTACCGGAGAGTGTTTCGTTTTCTTCGTCTTTTTTTATTTGTGAAATGTTATAGGTGTAATTACCATTTACGGTTATGAATTGATAGGGACTCCAACGTGTTTCCAGTTCAATGCCATGAATTTTCACTTCACTGATATTGTCCAGCATGTATTCATACCGGGTTTTGCTTCCTCCTGCAAATGATGCGGAATCTAATAACCTGTCGCCAATATAATCCGTGGCCAGTGAATTATAATACGTGGCGCTCACAAACACATCATCCCTAAACGTATGCTCTGCCCCAATGTCCCATGATGTTATCCGCTCCGGGTTGAGAGCGGGGTTTGCATGTCGGTAGTATTTCCCGCCTTGACGGACGTGCACTTTGTATAATTCAAACAAGCTTGGCGCCCTGAAACCTTTGCCAAAGGAAGTACGCAAAGTGGTTTTCGGACTAAAGTGCCAGGATATCCCTGCTTTAGGTGAAAAACTTTTGCTTGTTTGGTTATTGTATAAGGTATCATAAGCCGGTTTACCGGCGCTGGCCTTTGTGTCCCAGTTGGCACCTTCCGAGGTTTGGATAATGTCGTAGCGTAAACCGAGGTTTAAAAAAACCTTATCATTAAAAAACTTTATATCCGTTAAAAAGAAAGGTGAAAAAAACTGTTGCTTGCCTTTGGCCCCGGCATCCCTCTCTCCTTCGACATAATCAACATCATAATTTAAATATGCCTGACTGTATGAGCCGCCTGCTGCCAATTTTATATTTTCCCATTTTAATAATGTAGCTTGTATATCTGCACCGGTATGATAAATATTTTTAAAATGTTCCTTGCGGTTCAATGAAGTAAAATTATCTGCTGCATTGTCCTGAAAAGCTGTTTTATTGGCAAGGTTGAAAAAAGCCTTTCCTTCCATTTTAAAATCATTGAAAAGATGCGAGTAGTCGAGGCTGTACTGGTTGAGTTGAAGTTCCTGGTAAAAAAATTCCCTGCCCTGTCCGGCATCTTGGTCAAAATACAGGGCAGATAACTCGAGTTTTGATTTTTCGCTAAAATCATAAGTCATTTTTCCAAATAACTGGCCTTTTTCGCGGTATCTAAGGATATTGTACTCTTCGGGATTGTCTGTCATATAAAAACCATCCGTTTTTTCGTAACCACCCGTGGCCAAAAGGCCAAAGCTCCCGAATTTTTGACTAAAATAGACATTGCTCCCGTATCTTGTTGCATTGCCAGCTTTTGCAGTAATACTTGTATTCCGGGTTTCTTCCGGATTTTTGGTAATAATATTGATAACACCGCCTAGTCCTTCCGAGCCATAAAGTGCCGATGATGTACCTCGTACCACTTCAATCCTTTCAATGGCATCTTTAGGAATATGCCCCCAGGCAACCCAGGCAATCGAATTGTTAAAATTGCTATTTTGTGGTACACCGTCAACAAGAACAAGTACCTTGTTTTTTCCTACACCACGCATTTCAATCGGACTAACAATACCGTTGGTGTGCAATGATGAATGACGGAAATTATAAAGCCCCGGGATATTTCTGACGATGTCTTCAATATTATTAAAAGGCGAGGCTGTAATTTCTTTGCCGGATATTATGGAAATGCTTTGGGGTAGGTTTTTTACTTTAGACTCTGTCCTCGAAGCACGTACCACTACTTCATCCAACGAAATGGTATCAGTCAGTGATTCCTGTGAATACAATGTGGAATGCATGGATACAATCATGCTGATAATAATCGGAAGGGTTAAAAATTTTGTTTTTATCATCATAGTGTTACTTTTAAAAAATTCGTGTTACCATATTATTAAAAAATTTTTTATTTATTCTTGCTCATAGTCAGTTTACCATGTTAAATTTCTTTTACGGCAATGAGTTTATCAGGTCATCAATAGCCTGTGAGTAATTAGAAAAATGATTATCAAATGCTTCCAAGAGCTCTTTTTCAAATGATTCTCTGAAATGTGCTATTGTCATCGTGTCACTTATTTTACTTTCTTGCTATTAAGCCACAAAAATACGATTAATCTTTAAAAAACCAAAAAAACTTTTTAAAAACTCTTGTTTCATTTCTATATATAAATTCATTAAACACTGATAATGTGTGTCTTGTGTTATTTAGATTGATTCTAAATTATAATATGAGTGTTTTTATTAAGGTAATTTATTGTTAAGGGTAACTAATCCTATCTAATTTTAGACTGAATTTTAACTAATCTATAAAAAGGAGGTCACATGAAACACGAACAAAAAAAGTGGAAAGCTGAAAATTTAAATCGTTCAATTTAGGTTTTATTAAATTGATATTTTTCTCGTCATGCATAAAAATTTAGATAATAATAAACAATTCTTCGGCCACCTGGAGCAGATATTGCCTGGTTTTTTTATTGTATTGGATATACATGATTTCTCAATAAAATATTTAAGTAAAAAAGCATTAAAGATACTCAATAAAACGCCAGAAGAAACCACTCAAATGCCTGTTAATGAAATAAAAAAATACATATTCCCAAACTTAACGGATAAAATGTACCAGGAAATGTACCGGTGCATTCAAAACAGATTTGAGGAATTTGGTTTTTATATTAAAGCCAGGTATGGGGAGGAACTTGAATACCAATGGTTTCATGCAGGCTTCAAACCCGATTATTCGAATAAAATGGTATATGCAATTATTCAACCCGTAACACTAAACCTTAATCACATTTCTGAAACAATCAGTGGATTTCTAGATCAATGTTATGTTGCCATGCACGAAAATTTAGATTTGAATCTGCTTTCATCCCGTGAAAAAGAGATTTTGCAACTCACATCCAAAGGATTATCCTCTGAACAAATTGCTGAAAAATTATTTATCTCCAAAAATACAGTGAATAATCATCGAAAAAAAATAATTAAAAAGCTGGGAATCAAGTCATTGTCTGAGATCAGAAATTTATCATCTGTGTATTAATAAGCAATCCCTATGATAAATAAAATTATTATAAACCAGTAGTGTCCGGTAAAACTTTCGAGATTTCTCCCTTTGGTCGAAATGACAAGGC
>CAZJWE010000189.1:0-6571 GCA_964549265.1 uncultured Bacteroidales bacterium
GATAAAACTCCCTGCACCAACGGTGCAAAAGTTACAAAACAGGGCAACGCCCTGTTCAAACAAAGCACTAACCCATTGCTCTGAAAAGAGCAAAAGCCAATGTTGTTTTTTTCAAATCAATCGTTATTTAGAATAGAGCCAAAATAGTTTATATGTGGTTCAATATAAAATTAATCGTTTTGAAAGAACACAACATATAAACTACGTTAAACAATATTTCAACTATATATAAACAAATTGCAAGTTACCATTAAATTCGTGGTAGAACTATATTTTAAATTGCTCATTAGACTGTATAGGTCCATCACTTAATCACAACCCGAATTCCTTCCGAATGTGAAGTAAATTCCGGGGCATACATGCATTGAATGGTGGCAATGCCATTGGAAAACCGCCCTTCATGTACGGCCCGCAACGGATACTCAAATACATAGGTCCCTTTGGGCAAATAATCCATAAAAAAGTTGGTGGCCGCATCTTTGGTGCTCTCATAATATCCCAGCCCATCCTGCCATTTATATGTTGAGATGACATTGATGGGTTCAAACCCCGATGCACGCATGTCTTTCATGTGGACGTATTCCATATCCCGGTCTACTCGCAATTCTATGCGCACAATGATTTTATCTCCTACTTTAAGCGGCGTCCCCTCTCCTATGGTTTCAATCACTTTACCGCCCGGTGTCATTTTTTCCCTGAATAATTTTTTATTCAGTTGCAACGGGGTGTCATGGGGTGTTATCTTGTCCATGTCTTCAAAATACTGCCAGTACAAGGCTCCCCAGCCGATGCCTTTGTTTTGTTGGCTGACAGTCACCTCTCCCATTCCGGGATTGATCTCTTCGGTACCCCACGACTTTTTGAAATACCCGGTGCCGGCTTCCACTTTTACATCATCCATGGCCTTGGGATTGATCTGTTGATCCCCGATTTCAATCTTAGCCAGCTGATTGTCTTCCAGCCAGTCGGTGTCTTGCAACAATAAAGCATAACAGGCTTCTACCGTTGCTTTTGTAGTACCCCAGTCTTGCGTCTGTTTTTGTTTCAACAGCCATATTTTTATGTTTTCCACCGCTTTTTCATTTGCTGTGATTTCACTGAACACCTCTGCCATCAAGGCCTGTGTTTCAATAGGTGCCTGGTACCAATAATATCCCCTCTTGTTTGACTTCCAGAACATGCCCATTTCTTCGTCAACAATGGCATATTCTTTCAGGGATTCCACAATGGTGTTGGATGTTTTTTGATCATTGTTCCGGTGCAGGATTAAGGCAATCATACCTTTATTATATATCGTTCTGTTTATCCAGTATTGTTTGGCTTGTCCCATAAAATATTCATAGGCTTCTTTGCATTGATCGGGCACCGGAATATCCGGATAAAAACTTCGGCCATAAAGATAATGCATGACAATGTGGCTCAAATGGTCTTCCTGCAATTCCTGTTTGGAAAAATCTTCTTGTAACCGTCTGTAATCTTCCAATACTCTCCGGTCGCAGTAGTTCACAGCCTGTTTGGCCATCCTCCATATCTCCTGGTTTTCTTTGATTTCAAGAATGTTTAGATGATTGAGATGACCCAATCCATTCACAATATGTTGTGTGATGTAGCGGTTATCCGGCATTCCTTTAAACCAGGGAAACCCGCCATTGGATGACTGTGCTTTATTCAATTGCAGCATTGCACTGTTCAGTTCATTGCGCATACGATTCAGGTCAAAGAGCAAAGCCACTCTATTTTTTCTTTTGGTTTCGCTTTGTGCATCCATCACCCAGGGCGTCTCTTCCAGCAGTAAGCTCTTTAATTCCTGGTTTTTCTCTAAGTTCGATAGCAGTTCGTTCGACTCATTATCGGCCCGCCAGCTATCAAACACCTGCTTGATGCGTGGATGGGCATTCACAATATGCGAGGCAATGGCATTGGCATAATACCGGCTAAAAATTTGTTCCGTGCAATCATAAGGGTATTCCATAAGATATGGCAAGGCCTGAATGGCATACCACGAAGGATTGGAGGTGAATTCAAGGGTGAGTTGATGATGTTGTAGAGTGGAAGAGGAGCCGGAATGAATGAGCTTGTCCATTGTAAATGTTTTGATTTCATGGCCTCTTACTGCCAATGGCAGCGATTCTGTCACCAGCATTCTGTTGGTGAGCACAGGGACAGGCTTTTGTTCGCCATCGGAATATTTTCCGGACCGGGCTGTTACATTGTATGCTATCACTTGTATATCATCCGGGATGATCATTCTGAATGTGACAGCATCGTTTTGCCCGGCCGGTGCATTAAACGGTTTTTCGGCTTCATCCTGCACAATACCCTCAAGGGGTTTGTTTGTAAAGGCATCCAATAATTTAATATTGACTTGGCCTTCCAAATCTCTCTCTGAAATATTCATGACTTTCACCGGGAATTCTATGGTGTCTCCTATCCTGAAAAAGCGCGGGGCATTGGGGCTCACCATCAGCTCTTTCTGGGTGACCAATTCATTTTCAACATATCCGTATTCCAGGTCTTTGGTATGTGCAAACCCCATCATGCGCCAGCGCGTAAGCGCCTCGGGCATGGTAAACCGGATAGTGACTTCCCCTCGTGCATTGGTGGTTAAATGAGGATAGAAAAAGGCTGTTTCGTTGAAGTTGGTGCGTACCTGGATATTTTGTTTCTGCTTCCCCTTTTTTTCAACACCAGATTTTTCTGTAGTTTCTGGGGGGGGGGTGGAGTTTTTGTGAGGTGAGGCTGATTTTGTTGCTCCCATATAACGAAACACTCTTTGGTTACTTCTAAATAATTCATAAAAATTAATCCCAAACCACCTTAATGAAGGATATTCAACTTTGCTATAATAATGACTATCATAAAAATCTTCGCTTAAATTGGTCGAACGGTTGGTTGTAAACACAGGCGATCTCCAGTCTAACCGCGAATAATAATGTTTGTAAATATTAAAGTTCCAATGATTTTTAGCAAACTGATCTAAAGAGGCGTCATACAGTGTGGCCATCATTTCGGCTGCTGCTTTTTCGCTTTCGTGTCCTTTGATTTTAATTTGCCACTCTTCCTGCTGTCCCGGGTACAATTTATTGCGGAACGTGGCAAAAGAGATGTCCAGTTTTTTATTGGTATAAGGTACATGAACAACTTCATCATGCACATAAAGCCTGTTATTTTTTATGAACACAAAATGCACGGAAAAATTTCCACGGTGTTTTTCCTCTACCGGGATTTCTATGACCTTTTGTTCCTGATTCAGTGTTAACCGTTCCTGGTGTACAATTTTTTCCTGGTGTTCAATTTCATACAACACACTCACATCTTCCAGGGCCGAGCCGATTAAAAACTGTGCTTGTTCTCCGGGTTCACAATGGTGTTTTATTGGGGTGAACCAATCGGCTGTAGGATAAGGCAACCGGTTGTGTTGTGGATTGTACACTGTAAAATAGGATTTGCTCATCACATCCTGTCCAAATGCATCAACAGAATTTACTTCTGCAACATACCGCCCGGTTTCCCATTGCCTGATGCTGTTGATGTTTAAATATTTATTTTGGCCGGTGTTAAATGGCTTGTCAATCACTTTTTTCTCTTTGTGTAACGAGCGGATGGTGTGTTCATCCCGGTAAACATGTCCCGGCATCAAATGTTCCCATTGTTTTTTGGAATATAAAAACGTATCCGGCACATCCCATTTTCTTTCCTGCAGGGGCATTTCATTTTCATTGAGTTTATAAATGCTGATATTTCCTTTGGCAGGGACAAATTCTCCGTTTAAATTTTGGGTGATGATCTCAACTCCTTGTGTATCTTTTCCAAACGGAGGTTTGTTTTGATTGATCTGATCCGGAATTAACAATCCTGCTTTTAAGACCGTATATCCAATGGTCATGGTTTCGTTGGTTGTTTGCGTTTCGCCGCTGATGTCTGTAACATCAATACTGATTTTATATTGAAATGCCAATTGATTGTTTTGCGGTAGTGTGAGGTCGGGAATAGCTTTAAACGAAATGGTGAACTCACCGTTTTCGTTTGTTTCAATGGTGCCATTGGCAATTTCAGTCACTGTTTGGTCAAAATAAAAGGACCTCCATCCATGCCACACCGGTTTGCACACAATGCGGTAGGTAGCTTGGGCGCCGGTAAGATTGGCTCCTGAATAGGTTGCTGCTTTTCCTTTGATGTTCACACTGTCATTCAACCTGTAATGCCCTTTAAACGGGAGTAAGTTAACTTCAAAAGACGGCCGTTTGTATTCTTCCACCCGGATGGATGTATTTCCATGTTCAGTCTTTAATTGAAAACGCCCGTTGAGCAATCCTGTCGGGATTTGAAATGATCCGCTGAATGTTCCGTATTCATTGGTGGAGACATTCACTGTTTCGACCTCCTGTCGGTTTGCATCATACAATGTAACGTTTTCATGGGTATTGGCAACTATTTCATGAGTTTCTCCATTGGTATTAATAACTATTCCTTTAAAATATACCGTTTGGCCGGGTCGGTATATTGCACGGTCTGTAAACAGGGTGGTTCTGTATTGCATTTGTGGTTCACGATGTAGATTCCTTACATAATACCTGTTGTCTGTGCTCAAAAAATCATCCTGATAAGATACATCAAAGGTATAAGACCCGTAATTTTGATCATCATGTGGCTCCAGTGTAAAGAGGCCATCTTTTTGGGTTTTTATGGCCGTGATTTTTATATTTTCATACCGGCGTTTACTTTGGTTATACTTCATGATATAAGGCTGAACATCAACCCCTTCAAGCGGAACACCTGTTTTTCTGTGAACCACACACACGTCATACCCTCCTTTGGCATTCTTTCGTTGGATATAACTGAGGTCTGTGATGGCTATGATTTGAAATGAAAGCATGTTTTCCCTGTACGTGAATTCAGGCGTCGTGGCATTGACAATCATATACCGGCCTAAAGGCAGGCCATCAATGACTTTTTCCACTTCATGTTGGCGGTAATCTCCAAAACCTGGCAATTGGATGGTATCCATTCTGATCTTTTCTGAAGCTTTGTAGAGTTCTTCATACCGCTTTTTTTCATTTGCATGATAGTTTTCCGTTATTTTTTCTAAATCATTCCGTTCAACACGGGCAATTTGAACATATATATTGTCTAAATTCTTATAGGTGATCTTTTGAAGAAAGGGGCTGTTTGAAGGGACTTCCTGTTCTGTAATGGTGTTTAATTCAGGTTTCCTGATCTTATCGTTTAACCATTTGCATTTGTCGGCTCCCCGAGAATCAGGATAATCCTGAATGGCCTGTTCACACAATTGAATGGCTTTTTTATAATCCCACTGGTGTTGTTGTGTAGACGGGTTTTCTTTTTTATATTTTCCGGCCTGGTTGTAATAAAAATAAGCCATTTCATACGTTGCCATAGATGAATAAGGATGGCTGTTGAATTGTTGTTGTATTTGTTTTAATGCATTCAGGTATAAGCTATCTTTTTCCGGGTGTACCGAATGGGTATAAACAAAATTCAACCGCCTCAGGTCTGCATCAATAAAGGCAGGGGTATTGTCTTGTCCGCCTCTGAATGCCAGCACATCCTGCATGATTTGTATGCCGTGGAAATGAAGCGAAAAGGTATCGTTTGTATGAATCATTTGTTGTGCAAAATCTGTTGCTTCGGCAAAATAAAAATCTTCTTTTAACAGGAATTGTTCTGCAGGCCTGGAAAGGGATATTTGTTTATTGATAAAAAACTCTACAGCCCGGTATGCCAGGAAATCATATAAGGTAGGAATGATATCATATTCTTTATTCCCTTCATTGATCATTTCAGGGAACGCTTGTGTACCGGTTTGTTGCAGTTTTTCTACCGGCTGCAATGACATGTGATAATGATGTATCACCTGATCAATGAACTTGCTTGCATCCCAGGTTGTAATATCATTGGGGTCAAAATCTTGTGTGGCTGTTCTGTCTCTGATTTTCCAACGGTGGTGCCGGTAGTACTCCCAATACATTTGAGCCAGGATAGAATGCAGTAATGCATTGGCAGGAAATGATTGTTGTTCCACTTCTTTTTCTGTTTCATGAATCATTTTTTCAAAGGCTCCTTCTTCAAATTCCTGTCGGAATCGTATTCTGTGCAAAAGGGCTTTAAGCATTTGATCGGCATTTTTGTCGGATTTGGCTTGTTCATAAATCTTATTGACGATTTCCAGTGCTGACCTTACCTTGCCTGTCAACTCAAAATCATGCACCTGTTCCCATAATTCGGGATATGAATCTGTTGAAGTTTTCTGTTGCTGATGCGAGGTTAAATAATTTGTTTTTGCGGACAAGAAGCCGGTAATGATCAGGCCGGCTAAAGCGATGATGATAACATTTTTATTCATATGTTTATTTTTTATTTTTCAAAGGTCATATGGAGCTCGCCATGAGTTTAATTGTTTGATTTTGTGCAACATAACCAAATGCTTTATAATCATGCTCGTGTGTGCCAAAATTTTTGTCATGGCTCGGTTCATATGTTTATAATTTGATTTTTAAAGGTCATATGGAGCTCGCCATGAGTTTAATTTGTTGACTTTGTGTGATCTAAA
>CAZJWE010000190.1:0-6456 GCA_964549265.1 uncultured Bacteroidales bacterium
TTATTAGGCTTCTTCCAGTGTTTACTCACAATCCTAATTATTTTTGGTACTACTGTAATTTTTGTGGAACTACTAAACTCCTCAATTACTCAATCAACTCAACTACTCAACTACTCAACAAACAAACAAAAACCACACATACGGAATTAGAAAAATAAACCGTTTTCAGGTCAAATACTATTATTTTTTATAATTTTGAAAAAAAACCAGTCATGATAAAAACTTTCTCACATCATTTGTTTATATCAATTTTGCTGTTAGGCATGGTCAGTGGAGCATTATTCTTTCAATGCGAAAGAGACAAAGAGCCTTTCCCTGCCCCTTTAATTGAAAACCATGATAAAAACATTGCAAACAGTATTTTATACAATGATATGCACGACCGCTATTATTGGTATCAGCATGTACCCGAAGTCAATCCTGTCTCATACTCAACTCCCCAGGCACTCATGAATGATCTTAAATATGATTCTATTGACAAATGGAGTTTTGTCATCACAAATGAAGAATACGTACAACATTTCATTGAAACAGAATCGGTTATACATGGTCTGCAATTATCTCTTACAACCAATAATAACTTCGTTGTACTTTATGTCCTTGAAGACTCCCCTATGGACTCGGCAGGTGTAAAACGAGGATGGTCATTGCTTCAAGTCAATAATACATCTATCACTCCTTACAATTACAACACTCTCATGGGAAGCAATTCAACCAGTACGTTTACCTTTAAAAATCTCCAGGATAGTATTGTGACAATAAGTTCAAAACCAAATATCGTGGAAATAAAATCTGTTTTCCATTATGATATCATTGATTTGGGCCATAAAAAAGTAGGCTATCTGGTCTTATTATCATTTGTTGAATCCACCGAAAATCAATTAAAACAAGCATTTCAAGATTTTTCTGATTTAGGCGGGATTGATGAGCTTGTCCTTGACCTGCGCTATAATACAGGCGGCATGGTTTCGGTAGCCCAATTCCTGGCCAGTTCAATGAAAAGCGACTTATCAAATAAACCATTCATACATTACATTCATAATGACAGAAACACACAAAAAGACACAACAATAAACTTCGAGAACACAAATTATTCATTGGGAATTGACAGGTTAATCACCATAACCACGAATTCTACTGCTTCTGCAAGTGAATTAATCATAAGCGGCCTGGAGCCTTACATGGACGTGATTTTAATTGGTGATGACACGCATGGAAAGCCTGTTGGTATGGAAGGATTTGGATATGGCAATTATGTTTTTTTTCCTGTTACCTTTTCAACGATCAATGCAAACAACGAGGGAGGTTATTATAACGGGTTACAGACCGATGCGTATGTGGAAGACGACCTCAACCATCAACTTGGAGATACGCTTGAAAGTTGTTTAAATGAAGCATTGTATTACATCAACAACGGAACATTTTCTTTCAAAAAATCGTATTCCGGCCAAAAACATACAATCCTGAAACCAGAAATTGAAAAAGCTTTAATCAAAGATCACTAATCAGAACCATTGGAAAACGAACGCATCATATTAGGCATAGACCCCGGAACAACCATTATGGGGTATGGACTTATTCAAATTAATAAGAACAAACCCGTGATTGTTAATCTTGGAGAATTGGCATTATACAAATACAACGATCAATATCTGAAATTAAAGCGTATCTTTGAACGCACTGTTCACCTAATAGATCAGTATTGCCCGGATGAACTGGCCATTGAAGCTCCGTTTTACGGAAAAAATGTACAATCAATGTTAAAACTTGGACGCGCCCAGGGAGTCGCAATTTCAGCAGCATTATCCAGAACCATCCCGATTTTTGAATATGCTCCCCGTAAAATAAAAATGGCCATTACAGGACAAGGAAATGCATCTAAAGAACAAGTTGCTAAAATGCTTCAACACATACTCGGATTGAAAGAACTTCCAACAAATCTTGATGCTACAGACGGCCTTGCAGTTGCCTTATGCCATTTTTACCAAAAAAAAGGCAATACCCAACAATCGTCCAATTCATACAATAGTTGGAAATCGTTTATTAATAAAAATCCGGGAAGAATAGTTGGATAAGTAAAATCTTTTTATAAATTAAAGCTCAACGTTTTCATTAATCTTTTTTGCTGTGTCTTTAAACTCATCTTCTGTGAGTTGAACCCTGGGATTATCAAAATTAATATCACCAAGATTGTTGATAGGAATCAGATGAATGTGTGCATGCGGTACTTCAAGCCCCAAAACTGCCATCCCTACACGCTTACACTCAATGACCCTGTCAATAGCACGTGCTACTTTTTTGGCAAAAACATGCATACCTGCTAACATATCATCGTCCAAATCAAAAATATAATCTATTTCCTTTTTGGGAATTACCAGCGTATGGCCTCTTTCCAATGGATTGATGTCCAGAAAAGCAAAATACTGATCATCTTCTGCAACCTTGTAAGAGGGAATCTCACCGTTAATTATTTTTGTAAATATAGATGCCATAAGCCTGATGTTTTAAAGCGATATTTCCAGAATTTCAAAAGACATTTTCCCGGAGGGAACATTTGCTTCTACATTTTCTCCGGGCTTTTTACCTAATATTGCTTTTGCAATGGGCGTGTCAACAGCAATTTTCCCTTCTTTCAGGTTCGATTCTTTTTCTGGAACAATGGTATAATTAAACACTTTATTGGTCTTTGTATTTTTAATCTTCACCTTTGTCAATATTTGCACTTTTGAAGTGTCAATTTTTGACTCATCAAGGATTTTACTGTTGGCAATGGTATTCTGGAGCTTGGATATCCTCATTTCCAGCATCCCCTGGGCTTCTTTAGCTGAGTCATATTCAGCATTTTCAGATAAGTCGCCCTTATCCCTTGCTTCAGCAATTTGTTTAGAAATAGAGGGCCGCTCAATTTTTATTAAATGATCAAGCTCTTTTTTCATTTTAGAAAGGCCTTCTTTTGTAATATAACCCATATTAAAGAATTTTGAATTTATACAAAAAAAAAAGAATTCCAATTGATCTATTATATTGAAATCCTTTTTAATAATACAAAGATATATATTTTTTTTAAAATATACTTAATTTTTCGGGTCACATTTTATTAATTTGTTGATTTGAATAAAAAAAAAGTGTAAACAAAAGGGTATTACCACCTTATATCAAAAATCAACCTCAATTCCCATAATCAGCATATCATCTATCTGCCGCCTTTCACCTTTCCAGGTTTCATACTCTTCAAGAAGTGCATGATGTTGTTCTGTTATAGATAAATGCTGAATTTCGATTAACCGCTGTTTCAGTCTGCTTTTTTTATATTTTTCGCTTCCTTCACCTCCTTTTTGGTCTGTAAAACCGTCTGTACACATATACAACCGATCTCCGGGTTCCACAGTTAAAGAATGATTGGTAAAGGGCCTGTTGTTAATCTTCAGATGAATCCCAATAGGCATCCGGTCACCTTTGGTCTCAATAAGTTCACCGTTTCTTAAAATATAAAGCGGATTATGAGCTCCGCTAAATTGCAATTGCCTTGTGTTGGTATCAAGAATGCACAATGCAATATCCATCCCGTCTTTAGGTCTGGTATCGTGTTCGTCCATGTGCAATGCCTCTACAATATTTTTTCTGAGGAGGGAGAGTATTTCATTGGCTTTATCAATGTTATTTTTATTCACAATTTCATTCAATAACGAAACACCCAGCATGCTCATAAATGCACCGGGCACACCATGCCCTGTGCAATCAGCCACTGCAATCACCACCTTGCTGTCTTTTTTAGATAACCAGTAAAAATCACCACTCACAATATCACGGGGCTTAAATAAGATAAAATGGCCGGGCAAGACCTTTTGTATATACTTCTCCTGGGGTAAAACAGCATTCTGAATTTTGCTCGCATAATGAATGCTTTCTGTGATGAATTCTTTTTGTTTGCTGATCTGATCTCTCTGCTCCGTTGCCAGGTTTCGTTGTTCCTGAATCTCTTTATTCTTCTGTTTTATTTTTTCATTCTGTTCTGCAAGACGGCGATTGGTCTCCTGTTTTCGTTTATAATTTCTATAAATGAGGTATGCCAAGAGGAGCATCAACACAAACCCGATCACAAATGCATTGGAAATGATCTTTTGCCTGGCCAGCTTGGCTTCTTCCTGTTCTTTTTCAAATTCAAATTGCCGCTGTGCTTTGTCAAACTCATATTGCATTTCCAGCCGGGTGATCTCTTTAATGTTCAAACTGTCTTTCAACGCAGAATATTGTTTAAAATAATCAAGAGATGTATTGTAATATCCCAATGATTCCGTGATTTCAGACAGCACTTTATAATCATTCCGTATTTCATCCTGCAAATTTTGTTGCCTGGCAAGCTGAAGGCTTTTTTTCAAATATCCGAGAGCAGTTTGTAATTGATTTTTTTGCTGATATAATTTCCCTATATACCTTAATACAGAAGGCATGCCGGTTTTATCATCCAGGTCTTTTTTAATCTTTAATGCATTTTCAAAATACTCAAGGGAGCGGTCATATTGTTTCATGCGGTAATAAATCGTTCCAATGCTTACGTATGCATTGGCAACGCCGTACATATTGCCGGTGTTTTTGTTGATTTCCAAAGTTTGAAAACTATAATTCAATGCTTTATCAAAATCACCCAGATTATGATAGATACTGCCTTTTTCTTTCAGGCACAATGTAATACCTGTTTTGATGCCTTTTTCTCTGGCAATGGTCTCATAAATACTGAGAGACCTGTTGACATACTCCAGGGCCTTTTCATATTCACCCATTTTTTTAAACAATCTTCCTATGTTCAGATATGACCAGGCTTTCCCTTCTTCATCTGCTTTCTGGTCATAAATATTAAGAGATTTTAAATGATAATGAATGGCTTTTTTATAATCACCAAAAAGCTGATACACACTTCCGAGGTTTGTATAAGTGCGTGCTGTTTCACGGTGATGTGAAGTTTTTGTAATAAAAAATAATGCATTCTGATATGATTGAAGCGCTTGTTTATAATTACCGTCTAACTGATAGGCATTGCCCATTCTGTTTAATGCCGACGCAACTCCAAGTGTGTCATTTAATTTTTTTCTTAATTGCAATGCTTTATTGAAAAATGCAAGCGCAGATTTGTAATCGTTTTTTTGATAATATGCAAAGCCTTTATAAAAATAAGCATCTGCCTGATATTCGGGTATCCCTGCAAGTTGACTTAAATGCAATGCTTTGTGAGCATACTCAATGGCTGTGTCCGACATCCTTGTATCATAATAATTTGCAGAATCGAGGTATATTTGAATTAGTTCTATACCAGCAGCCTGTACACTATCCCCGGGTGTTTCACCACCGGCTTGTCCCTGAGCAATGACGGGGTTTAATGCAAACCGGAACACAAAACATGCAAATACACATTTTAAAAACGCTTGGAAATACCACGATTTAAAAGTATTTTTTCTGAAAAAGACAAGAATGTTGACCATCATAATAGTGAATATAATATATTTGATGCATAAATATAAGCATTTTAATGAATAGTAAAAAACAAGATACAAATGAAATCATAATAACCCGCGATGGGTCACACAGTCTTTATGTCCCTAAACTCGACGAGCATTATCATTCTGTTCACGGAGCCATTGAAGAATCCATGCATATTTTTATTCAGAATGGATTGCATGCATTGCAACAATCCGCTATAAAGATACTTGAAGCAGGATTTGGAACCGGACTGAATATGTTATTAACTTTTCTTGAGTCTCAAAAATCAGGACAATCAGTTTATTACGAAACCATTGAAAAATATCCTGTTCCGCATCATATCATTCAACAGCTAAATTATCCCGAAAAGCTCACTACAGACCGTCAAGTATTTGAACAGATGCATCGCGCCGAATGGAATAAACTGATTACCCTCGATGGCCATTTTAAATTCAAAAAAATCCTGGGAGATATAAAAGATTGTCCAATGGAATCCGGGGTTGATATTATTTATTTTGACGCATTTGCCCCGGATGTTCAACCTGATTTATGGGTACAACCTGTTTTCGATCGTTTGTATGAACAAATCAATTGGGGCGGCATTCTTGTAACCTATAGCGCTAAGGGCATTGTTAAACGAAGATTGCAATCCTCCGGATTCCATGTAGAAAAACTGCCCGGCCCGCCAGGCAAAAGAGAAATGATACGGGGAAAAAAAGTAAGATAATCTATGCCATACTTTAGGGAAATTATAAAAAAAATGGTACTACTGCAATTTTTGTGGAAATAGTGTTTATTTTAGAATTCAGAATTCAGTAGACAGAATTCAGTAGACAAGAAAAAAGAATATGAACCAAGCCATGACAAAAATTTTGATACACTGCGCCTTCACGTAGCCGCTTAGGTGGAGCAAGGCACCAACATGATTTATTGATGAGCTGGTTATATTAATCCGAAGTCAATAAATTAAACTCATGGCGA
>CAZJWE010000191.1:0-6415 GCA_964549265.1 uncultured Bacteroidales bacterium
TGGTATAATCACACCCAAACCCATGCCCACACTCCAATTAACAATTAATAATTAAAATAATATTTCTACAGCTGTGCCCCCCCCTAGCGCAAGTCTTTTTGACTTGTGCTGCTGGCCCCATGACATGCCAATACATACAATGCTGAATACTACTGCTAAAACGATTTTTGTTGTTTTCATGATGTTCTGGTTTATGTTGTTGTTATTTTTTTATTTTATTAATCTCTTTTTTTAAAAGGCACAAGTGAAAAAGAGTTGCGCAAGGTGGGGAAAAAATTAAGCGTGAGCAGGGCCATAATATAAACTTTGGTTCTCTGTTAGTTTTTTTCTAAAAAGATTAGTGCCACTTCTTTCTGAAGCTATTAAAAAAGTGGAGGGTAATTTGTTTTCATTGCAATATATAATTTTTTAGGTAGATTTTTCTTTGAAGGGAAACAAATAAGAATTAAACAAATTTATTGAAACATCATTTCTTGTAAAATCTAATATGAATTTTAAAAACAACTTTTTTCTATCAGCGATATTAGAACTTATTTTATTCTTCTTAGCAAATGTTTCATTATCCAAAATAGTATAGTTTAGTTTCTTCATAGCATGTTGAAATGAAATATTCTCCATACCAAAATGTTTAGCATATTTTTTATCAATCTTATAATTAAGATAATAATTAACATTTTGGATTTCTGTTTTTTGTAAGTTCTTTAAGTTTGCATTTTTAATGCTTCCATAATCATTAATGCTCCATGCAGTGATTTTTTTTGATCTGAATTTCCGATAAAAATTATTTTTGTATCGCTCTTCTATTTCAACCGGATCTGGTTTTATATTTAAAACATTAGTTAGCAATTCGCAAACCTTAACAAATGGATCATTAACTAAATCTTCATATTTCAATAGCATTACCCTTGGATGATTAATATAGGGCAAAAAACTGGCTACACAGGACAACCAAGTAGCACATGCAATATACCAGGACCTCCCTCTCTTATTCATTGATCGACAGGTATAGTATGGATCCCTGACAAGAAACAAAAAAAAAGTGTGTTCGTCTATATTTAAAATTTGACCAATATTATGCACATTAACAGGATTTTTCTCAACAAAAAGTAAGGGGGACTGCTTCCCCCTAAAAGACAAATAATATTCGACAAACCAATCAATAAATTCTTTAAAGTTGTTAAAACTATTATATGCTTGCTTAATTTCTTGTTTATTTACCCCATAACCATGCAATCTCTCTATGCGAAGTTTTGGTCTCCGCCTGTAAGGTGAGGCAATAGAATCACTCTCAACAATATTTGTCTTGTTTTTTAATATTTTTTTACTGCAAAACAGGTCTAATTCTTGACCGCATGCTGAATGTGGTGTGCTGTCTATTAAGTCACCAAGCAAAGTGCTACCGGAACTCGAGGGGCACCCTATCACTAATTTATTTATCATAACTATTTAATTCTACTTTGACACATTAAAAATTATTTTTCATAAAAGCTTGATTTATATCTTTTTGTCTTTTGTAATGCCGGAGAAATATCATCCTACACTAGCGCAAGTCTTTTTGACTTGTGCTGTTGTTATATACTGCTTTCCATCGAATACAGAAATCATTTTTAAATTTTTTATTCCCTGCTCATTTTATCACAAAGTTACATAAATCATATCAAAGACACAAGAGAAAAACACCTGAACCACTTCGTACACTGTGAGCGCCCACTTTTTAAAAGTTGGACTTATTAACGTTGTACCCGAAAAACTTCAAACAAAACATAACCAACAAATGCCAAGGAATTGTTTGACTTTGGGACCGTTTTATTCCGTCTTGATCATTTTTACCATGTTCCTGTTTCCCTTTCGATCATATACCAGGATGATGTATATGCCAGGATCCAATTCTTCAACAGACAACCTGGTTTGTTTTTCATCAATTTCATTTTTTAACTTCACTGTTTTACCTGTTACCCCATCCAGTATCTCAATATTATTCATGGTTTTCTCAGACCTTATGTTAACCATGGCCTCTGCAGGGTTTGGCCATACTGTAACCGGCCGGTCAGAAGCATTTCCCCCAATGGTTTCGGATATTCCAATGGTGGTGTCTTCAAATATTTTTACATTGGAAAACTCCTGTTCCTGTAACTGCATGGATTGATCTTTGGCTATGAATACCAAGTTGGTGAATGCCCCTGTAAAATATTGCCCCACCTGGATCGAAAAATGTTCGGTTCCCGAACCCGGATAGAATAATCCCGAACGTTTAGCCCAGTTGGCGGTTCCATATATCTGTATGGCATTGTCCTCGTCTCCTGCCTGGAGTATGTTGTCATCATCAAACATGAATCCCTGTATGGAACCCTGATCGGTAGATGAGTAGTCAAATTCCAATACGGTCTGAGGGGTTACCTCATACGCCATATCTATTTTCTTATACCCATTCCCTGAGATATGAAGCGAGGTGCCTCCATTGGTTACCTCAGCATCTGCCATCACGGGTTCGTCGCTATACGATTTCACCAGGTATTGATGCACACTGTCTTGTACATTCACTTTAAACAGATCTTTTACATTGCCTTGTATGAGCAGGTCATACCCGTTATTGCCATAGATACCTCCCAGATCACCATCTTCTCCAAAATAATATATCCTGAAAGACAATGTGTCGGTTATATCATTAAACCCGGTAAGCGGTATGATCTCTGTCTCATAACGCATTAAAGTATCCGATGCAATCTCATTCCCGGCAGTATATGGCTGCTTATTGCTGAAAAACGCATATTGCCTGTCTGAACTATTATTTGAATTCATCATGTTCATTGTGATCCCTGTTAAATCGACTATTTTACCGGTTTTAGGAAGAATGCTGAATTCTATATAATCACCGGCTGTGATGGCATCTTCCAGGGTTAATGCACGATGCTGGAATGTAAACCCATCCGGCCACGACCAACTGGTGGGAGAAAGGCCGGGGCCCATGTTTACAATTCCGTCCGATTCGCTATCAGAAATGGCTTCATGATAAAAATCTGCTTTTGAAGCTGTAGTATCTCCTTCTCCTTCAAAATCCCAGGCCTGGATCATCTCCGGAATTGTCACTGCATCTTCGCTCACGGCTTCAAGCGCCCCTACATCACGTTTTCCTTGTGGGGCATTTCCTGCAAAATCATGTCTTGCAGGGCCATTGGCCTGCCATTCATACAATTCGTCAATGGTGGTGAGTGCATCAGCCAGTGTTCCCTGGCATACCCTCAGAAAATCAACAGCGCCATAAAAATAAACATCCTGAGAGCCATTTTTGCCCACAATAAAATCTGCTGTATTGGATAATGAAGCATCTGCCGGGATAGCGACAGCATATTCATTGGATAATACTCCGTCTACATAGATGGTCATTTTCCCTGCATCTTTGGCAACTTCTGCCAACGCATGATGCCATTGCTTATCATTGTGCGCGGCAGATGTAGTCACTGTATAATCAGTTCCCCCGGAAGATATCTGAAATGACAGATTCCCGGAAGGTGTAAGATACAAACGGTAACCGGCAATTCCATCGTGTTTGCCTGCAATGACAGTATTGGCTGACCCATTCAGGCTGTCGGCCCGGAATACAACCTCTATAAGCATGTTGGTGGTATCAATATCCAATGTTTTACGTTCTGCACCCGGGTATGTCATCACCTGATCATCTCCGAATATAGGATTCCCGTCTCCATCATATCCTCCGCTTGGCGCAGGATAGGCCCAGGGTGCAGGCGGCAGGTCTTTGTCATTTCCGCCCCACCAGTCGTTGATATTGAGTCGGATATCATCTGTCATTTTGTTATGTGTACATACAGCATATCGTGTGCCGTCGAACAGCAAAGCGCCGGCTGTCCAGTCTTCGGAAGGGGATAAAACATAATCATCCGGAGTGGCTGTATCCACAACAGACAACTCAAAAGCAGGGAGTTTATAATAGGTTTTACGCTGAAAATAGGCTTCTGTCATATAAAAATGATAATCCAATATTTGTGCAGGATTGCGGTTATTTTTATTGAAATGCCATTCTCCTACAGTGGCATATAAAGACCAGGGGATAAAATAGTTAGTCCCATTATTTACTGCTGCCGAAGAGGCAGAAGGACGAAAATCGGCCTGAGATGCTGAAGGGTTGTCTGTTTTGGGCAGGTTTTGCCTGATAGGCAGGTCATCGCCCACATCATTGCCTAATCTGCCACATCGCAATGGATAATTCTGCATCTGGCCGGACATAATGGATATGGCATCGGATTCTATGTCTTTTTCAGCGCCTCTGTCTGTTGTTACCAGGGTGCCAGCTATGGCATCACCATGAAAGAGGTTGTTGGTATAGGCGAGTGTTCCTGCGCCGTCAATCCCCGAAGTAGCGTCATCACCACCGCCAATGAGTGATGGATTGCCGCCGTGGTTAGAACTGATGAATTTTTTTGTTATGTCAACCAATAAGTTGCCATGCATGTCATTGCGGTTGCCTGACGTTCCTCCAAAGCCCGAGCCTGTGCCAATGATGGTGTTATTGACAAACTGATTCATGTATCCGAATACATTAAAATATGCTGACCGTACGCTCGTATAAGGATCAGAAGGGTCATATTTTCTTCCCCATATAATGTTGTTGAAGTTGTATAGCTTAAATCCTCCATCGAGGTAGAGGGGATAAGATAAGTTGGTGGTGCCGGTATTGAATAATCCGCCCGGCAGGTGGCCAACAGCATTCCCCGTGATATTGGAGTAGCAATATTGCGGGCCGCCCTGCCACAGGGCTAGTCCGCCATAATCATTCACCCCCAGTGCAGCATGCTCTATCTTGTTGTGGTGTGTCAATATCCGCGTGAATGGCACACTGAATCCGGGATAGTTTCCGTCTGTGCCTCCTCCTTTGCCGCCCTGTACCACGAGGCCGGAGCCAAATGAACGAATGATAATATTGCCGGCTATTTCTGACGTGTTTGGGTATCCAACACTAACAGCGGCCACATTTGACCATTGATGTCCATTGTGCCTAAACCCTGTTTGTTGCACCCTGTTCCGCAGCACTTCAACATGACGGAGGTCTCCGCTGTCTTTATTGCTCGACCTCCCGCTTATTTTTATTGCAGAGCTTTTTACTTCATAAAAATCATTGTCAGTAATAAATATGCTGTCCATCACATCGGTGCCGATTTTGCATTTAAGTTCCAATGCATTATTAGATATATGATGAAAAGTACAATTTTTTATGCTGATATCGGAACAATGGCCTTCCACGAGGATGGTGCTCTTGCTGTCCTGCCACATCACGTTTTTATTGAATCCGTTTCGTGTAAAGGTGAGTCCGGTAATATGGATATGGCTTTGACTTGTTATTTCGATACTGGGATAGGCAGAAGCCATTTCGATGGTTGTCTCGTTGGGATTTCTGTTCCCTGATAAACGTAGATAAAGGATGTCGCTGGTGTTGTCATAATAAAATTCATTTGCCGTATCAAGTAGTTGCGGAAGGTTTTCTATCATATATCTTGTTCCTGGTTGAATAGGAGTTTGATTTGGTTTTAACCCGCCTATATCAGGGTTATAATCGCCTTGCTCAATTGTTGTTGCGGTTGGAGTTCCCATAAAGCTTCCCCAATGGCTCCACAGGGTTCCACCATCAAAATAGTCACACGGATAGCCTGCTAAATCACTGTCAATAGCCCTGTTAGATGTTGTTGAAAGGGCATTGCAGGATTCATCTACATCTTGTGATGATTCCCAGCTATCCCATTGATGCCAATAGTCGGTAGCAAAATTGGCTCCCGGTTCCTGCCAATTTGGATCACGTGCCAGGTGCAGGTCTTTGGTTTCTCCTCCTGTGACTTCAAAAAGTACTGTTTCGGCAATATCACCACCCCAGTTCGGATGTCCGGGATACCAACCGGAAGTGCTAATATACCAGACACCTGTGGTATCCATTCCTGCTGGCACATCGTTTATTGTGGCTTTTTGCCAGTTTGCGGCAATTTCTATGGCGCCTGCAATTATAGCTTCTCCGGCACCCCAGTGAGGACTGCTGGTGAGGCGGATGGGCTCACCGGCCAACCCGGATTCATCCGGAATCAAAAAAGAATTATTGGAAGCCCCGGATGCTTCAAATATCCGGTATGTTACGCCACGTTTGAAAACATAGGTGTAGGTGCCGGACGCAGCTACCGCGTTACCGGTTGCCCTGGCATCCCAAGGATGATGCTTCCAGGCGGTATTGGTATCCAACCCGTCATGGGTATCATCGCCATTTTCATAATCAATGTACCGTACGTCTGTACCTGATTCGAATTTAAAAGATTCAGGGGCCCATTGTAAATCGCCTGTCCCGGAAACCGCAGCATGAGGCTTTTGCCATGAGTAATCCTGAGAAAAAGCATCATTGCCGGTCATGAGGATAATTCCG
>CAZJWE010000192.1:0-6338 GCA_964549265.1 uncultured Bacteroidales bacterium
AAAACATAAAAACCGCAGCTAAACAAAGAATTTCAACCAATTTATATACCAATTGTCAAAAATGCCAATAAGATAACCCGGAAATATCAATCACAAACCTTCCAAAAATCCGGCTTCTTTGTAAAATTTATAACCATTTAGTAGCCAGCAATTTCGAATTTTCGGAATGGAGGTTGTGGAATTGGTGAGTGTTGTGTAGGGGGTGATAGGCCTGCGTATTAATTTAGAATAGTATAGCCAATAAAATTTTAGTGCAATTTATTGATTTTTAATCTCATCCACTTCAAACACGACCTTGTAATTCTCAGGAATTTCAGGCACAATGGCCCAATTCCAATTGAAGATTAACATTTCGCACAAACCATCATATTCAACTTTAATATGATAGGTATAGGTTTTGGTTTGGTCATTTTTAATGATGTATCGTGAATAATCTGCATTACACCCTCCTCCGGAGGTGAGTTTTCCCAATAAAGTAAAGTCATTAAAATCTATTGACGGTAAGTGAGCTGTATCACAATTTTTATTTACATGTGACATCCTGATGGAATCTTCAAATGCCCGGTATGCGCTATCTGTATTGATCAAAACATCTTCTTTTTCATAAAAAGCAATACCGGCAAAACAAGTACCGGATGTAATTTCTTTATTAAAATCGGCATTCACTGTATCAATAGTTCCTGTATTGTTGGAGCTTGTTGTATCGTTTTCACACCTTATAAAGAGTGTTGCACATACTATAATAGAAAAAAAAGAATTAATGTTCATGTTTTTTTAAAATTTAAAGTTCACAAAACCATAAAACAATGATTATAAGCACGCTAACTTCTGAGTTCTTTATTTAAGGTACTACCCTTATTTTTGTGGTTAAATATTTTTACAAGACCTAAAATACTGTTTAAATATAGTTGTAAATGTGGTTTAAATGTTGTTTGACTTGTTTTTAAATTTATGAGCTAACAGCTAAGGTGCATGTCCCCATAAAGGGAGCGTTTCCTTCTTCTCCCTGTTTCACTTCTTTACCTTTTTACCTCTTATAATCTTGTACGTTTGAGTTAAACCTTTTTATCCCGGAACATTCTTACCATATAATAATTTTCCGTACCTCGGTATAATCATCTCCAATCACATGCATATAATAAATGCCCTGGCTAAGGTGTCCGACTGGTATACTGCCTTCTGTATTGACAATTTGATTGATCTCCTTATTGTATATTACCCCCCCGTTTGACCGGTATATTTTGAACACATACCCGGATTCCTGTTCAGAGGATATCTCATAATGTATGTAATCGGATGTTGGGTTTGGAAATACATTAATGGTAAATCCGGTATTTTGCATGTCATGTATATCATTTGGTTCTTCAATAAAAATTGTTTTGCCTGCACTACAATTTTTAAAATCTGTCACTGTCACAGAATAGCCGCCTTTCGAGCTAACGTTTATTTCCTGGCTGCTACTTCCTGTACTCCATAAATAATCATTACTGGAGGCGCCATAAACACTCAGGCCCACAGGCAATTCCGTTTTATACGTCTCATTGTTTTCTGTATTGATCAATACACCATTCACCTGCCATTGTATGCTTGGAAGGCCTTTCATATATATGGTTTTGGTAAGGGTGTCGTTTTCTGCAACCTGGTCGTCTGTCATATGCGCAATTACTGTAAAATCAAATAAACCGGCTTGTTCGGCATATACACTGTTGGATGTATAAGAAAATGACGAGTCATAATAAACACTGGAAACACCATCCAGTTCAGAAACCAGGAATATATCTTCTTTTTTCTCACTGCCATACAGATAGGTTAATTGTATAATGTTTGAACTCAGAATATCGGTTCCTTTGTTGGTCATTTTGACTTTGAATGGTTGGGTATTCGATATACCGCAAATCGTATCAGGTACTTCAATTTCTGTTAATTCAATGTCGCTGAAATACAATGTAACCTTGGCCTGATCCGTGTCTTTGCATCCGTCAACATTGGTGACGGTAACATACACATTGGTGGTTGGATTGGCATTGGAGGCATTCACTTCAAATGTGCTGTTGGTTGACCCGTCATGCCATTCATATGTTTTAAATGCGCCGGGGGTGACATCAAATGTGGCCTCATTATAAATGGTAATATCATCAAACGGAATGTTGGCCTGGGCCTCTTCATATACATAAATTGTTTCTGCTATGGTGTCATTATTAAGAACTGAATCCTTTTGCCACGAGACATAGCTTATTATTTCATATGGTTTATGTTCTGTGAGGTTAATAAACTCTCCAAATTCAAAATACAATGTATCATCGGGATAAAAATTGGTGACAGGTTCTAAATTATCTGTTACCAATGCCCCGCCATCTATTTTATAATTCAAAGGGATAGGAGTGCCTGCATTCAACATATAGGTTCCGGTATTGGCTATAGCTAATGCTACATTGTCATTGCTCACCGGCCCGCATGCAGAAGTGGATGGCGTGAGCATTTCAACAAGTGAAATATCCGGAATAACAAGTTTCACACGGGCAGAATCAACAACCTGGCAGCCACCCGGTTCGGAAGCAGTTACTGTATAATATTGTGGTGTTCTTGAAGTCACTTCAAATATGGAATCAGTGGATCCGTCTTCCCATTCAAATGAAATGCCTCCGGGGTTTTGATATCTTGCATTCAGATTGTATGAAAATCCCCAGTGGTTGGTATCATTTGGAAACAGGTCAAAGTCAGGCCCTGCCACTTTGATCTCAGACTGCACCGTATCGTTTTCAGGGTGATTGTCTGCTGCATAATGGATAAATGCTTTTAATTGATGGGCTTTGACTTCACTGAAATCAGCATGCTGGCTATAAGTATAAACGAGTGTATCACCCGGCCTGAGGGTGTCGTCTGAAGCAAAGGCTTCCTGCACAGCAGGATCATCATTCAGCTTATACGATATTTCAAAGGGATTACCCGAATGGTATTTATCAATCCCTGTATTGGTGATCTTCACTGTGATGGGCACGTCATCGCCGAGTGAGCAGGCAGATTCAGGTGATATGATGTCATTGATCTCAACATCTGCTAATAATTTGATGACTTTTATTGTATCTTTTGCAGTACAACCTCCAATCGGATCGGTTACTGTCACCGAATATGTCCCAGCAGTATCCAGGTCAAGATAATATGCAATGCTGCCATCAGACCATTTAAAATCATAACTTGTATTGGTTGAAGCAAATAATGTTACGGTGTCTGGCCTGAAAGTATACAAAGTAGGGCCCAGATTCACATAAGGTTTTACTACATTGACCGTGTGCTCAAGGGTATCATTATCATTGCCGTATGCATTATGATCTCGCTCATGCCATACAAATGTTTTCAGATGGTAAGCTCCCGAATCATACATATTAAAAGTCCGGTTAAAAGCATGAACAAATGTACCGTTTACAGGTATTGAGGCATTAGTGGAAAATGTATCAATCGCATACAGGCTATCCTGCATATAAATACCGGCTCTGATGGTTTCTCCGGATGGCAATGCATTGATGCCTTCATTTTTAATCTTTATCGAAATAATTTGTTCATGATCCAGCTCACAGGTGTCATCAGGAAATAATACTTCTTCAACACTTAAATCCGGAGGGGCATCTGAGATGATGACATCATCAAAAGCAAATCCTTCGTCAATTGAATATTCCGGCCCGCTGGCAAATACAATGCGGAACTTGCATTTCGTATCTTTAATTTCATCCGGAAGGAATTGCTGAACTGTATACCATTCGGAAAAAAAAGTGGTATCCCACCATCCTTTTGTTCCCAATGCTGTAACAATCCCATCGTTATACCATTTCCATCCATAGGGATTGGAAGCATGTTCATAAACTGTTTTCCATGTATTGCCCTGATCAATACTGTACATTAATTTGGCTCCGTCATAATTACGCTCTGTATTGACCCATACTTTCATTTCAAAATACGGATTATTGATTCCTGTGAAATCAAAATAAGGGGTTTCTATAAATGATGTATCATTCTGAAGATAACTACCATCTAAATTGGTAACCCAGGCATTGGAATCTGAGGCTGCATGATCAATCAGAAACGCATCCGGTTTTCCCCATTCCCAGGAAGTACGTTGTTCTTCTTCTGAAATTGCTTGTTCAAATCCATTGATAAACCAAAAATTATTAGGGTCTTCAAAATCATCAACATAGGGTACATCTCTTGTGGGGATCACATAGATATTTTCAAATAATGTGTCGTTCAGTGTGTATTCATCTGATGATAATTGGTTGATAATGGTCAACTCATAATAACCGGGTTGGGAAAGGTCAACCGATTGCGAAAAGGTGTAAACCAATGAATCGTCGGAATCAATATCAGTAGTTACAAGTCCTGTTGAAGTATATTCATTGCCCTCTCCATCTTTAAGGATATATTGAATCGTAAAATCTTCAGTGATATCTCCTACGCCAATGTTTTCAATTTTTACTTGTACCGGTTCCGAAGCCGTTAATTTGGTCCCACTGGAAGGAGCAATGATTTCACGCAATGCAATATCTTTGAATACAAAATCGCCTGTGACGAACAGATCATCTATATTCCAACCTGAAAACACCCATGCTGCATCAGAAGGGCCTAAGGAAAACCTTACCCTTATATCAGACGCACGGTCAGCAATATGGGATATATCCAGGTCAATTTTCTTCCATGCATCATCTGTTATCACACCATTATTGATCCACACATTCTTCCAGTTTTCTTTGTTTTCAGTACTGACATCTATCCTTGCATCGTCAGATAAATCAACATTCAACCATCTTCTAAATCTTAAGTGGATGTCTTTATAATCTTCACAATCAATAATAGGAGATATTGCCGAATATTCATAAGCTGATAGTGAATCCTCATAATCTCCTTTATGAATTCCTAAACCACTTAAATCCGTTCCCAATACATACGTCTCCGAATAGGCCTCTTCAGGATCAGGGGTGCCAATACTTCCGCCCAAACCTCGTGCTGTATCGCGTTCAAACTCTCCGGTGAGCGTCCATCCTAAATCAGTCTCAAATCCATCCCAAAACATTGTTTCAAAAATAATTCTTCTTCCCTTGGGATTATGATTGACTGCGGGATACATTAATGAATTGATATCCATTGAATGATAATCAAGTTTGGCATCAAGGGTATCGTTTTGAGTTGCATCATCTCTTACATCATAAGCAACATATATATAATTATACCCGGTTTTGAGTGTATGGTTCAAATTATTGAATGTAACATGTTGCTGCATATTTTGAGGTGACCCAATAGGATTTTTAGTTGAAAATGTGGTTTTATCCGTAACATATAATTTTACACCATTGGTTTTAATATTGCTTGCTTTAGTTTCTAATGTATTGATAGTAACAGAATTTAATTTAATATTCCCAAACGTTCCATTTACTTTTATTTCTATACGAAGAACCGGATTATTGTCTGTTCCTGTAGGCACTTCATCAGTGCTTGCCTGGTATGCAATTACCGTATCCACAAATCGTTCACGTATTCCTTTTTCAACAATTTCAAGCGTATCAATACAAACTCCCCATCCATTACGTGTTTTGGCCTCAAAGGCAATTAAATTGGTTTGGCTAAGCAAAGAATCCGGTATGAGCATTTTTCTAAACACCCATTCGGTTGTAGGGTCATTGTATTCTTCCAACAAATGCCAATCATCTTCGGAGTTCCTTTTTATTAAAACACGAAGTTTATCACTTTGTTCCCCCATTATCTGTAATTTTTCCTGGGCATGCATAAAATGCAATTCAGGCCTGATCGCAAAATCAAGTGCTATAGGAGGAGTGACCAACCGGGTGGTTTCCTGCGTTAAGCTGGTGTAATGAAAAAGTGCATTCAAATTCCCTTCATAAGCATAGGGTGGGTTTCCTCCGCCCTGTACTGAAGTATCACTGCTATACCCACCATTCAGAGAATACCAATCAATACTCCCTTTTACATAATTCTGGCTCCAGTCGTCTCCAATCCCTTCTTCGAAGTCTTCATAAAAGTACACAATGGTATCTTCTCCTGATGATTCCAGAGACAAGAATAAACAAAAGAAAACCAATACAATATAAAAAATATTCTTATTCACTACGTTAGCTTTTAATTTAATCTGATTGAAATGTCCATTATTATTACAAATATAGTAAAGAAAATCATGTTTTACAAATTTAATTGCAGCATTTTGTTTAATGTCACGAAAGCCCGAAATTAGAAATGCTATATTAAGGGATTGCTCATGCAGCCATGAAAACGTACCCGGCATACACCACAAAGGCGTCATTGCGAGGGCTTTGCCCGAAGCAATCTATTTGGAT
>CAZJWE010000193.1:0-6294 GCA_964549265.1 uncultured Bacteroidales bacterium
CTATAGGGGGTCAGTATCACCGAAATGAGGGGTCAGCATCACCGAAATATCCATACGGAAAATTTAAGTGTATTTTGAATTTTGAATAAACCCGATTTAAATATAAATAAATCCGGCAAACAATATTTTGGAATTCTATGGGTTAAAAACATAATTTGGATTACAAAATGAGTTTAAACAGATTTCCTTCAAAATTACTGGAAGAAGCAGTGCATGAATTTTCGAAATTCCCCGGAATAGGCGAGAAAACAGCCTTACGAATGGTTTTGTTTTTATTAAGGCAAGACAAAGAAGAGATCGAATCATTTGGAACGACCATTCTGCGGTTAAAAGATGAAATTAAACATTGCAATACATGCTACAATATCTCCGAAAAAGACGAATGTGATATATGTTCGGATGGCACACGCGACCGTTCGATCGTGTGTGTGGTAGAAAATGCAAAAGATGTCATGTCAATTGAAAACACACGGCAATACAAAGGATTGTATCATGTACTGGGAGGTGTGATTTCTCCGATAGACGGAATCGGCCCTGGTAATATCGAAATCAAAAGCCTGGAAACACGGGTGTCATCTACAAAAGTAAATGAAATCATCCTTGCACTTAGTACAACTATGGAAGGAGACACTACAGGTTTTTATATTCACAAACGGTTGAAAAATTATCCTGTTAAAATTTCATCCATTGCCAAAGGAGTTGCCATTGGTGATGAACTGGAATATGCAGACGAATTAACACTCGGCCAGTCTATTAAAAACAGGGTGATTTATGATCCGGCCTCAAATGGAATGTGAGTGCTGAGGTGCTTAAAAGATATAAATTTGATGATGGATGAAGTATATATTGGCTATATACTTTAGTCCGGTATGTGCTAACTGTTTATGTCTTAATTTTTATGTTATCAGGCTTATAGATAAAAAATAGTAAAAGAATCAAAATAGTAAAATTAAAAATGGATTCTTTCTTTTACTTTTTCATATGAATTAAACCAATAATTAGTCTTTACTGAATCCTGAGAAACATAATTGAAAACAGTTAAATACTTTGCATGAGATTTTGGAAAAATAATTTGATATCCATAATAATCATCTTTTTTATAAAAAAGCGTTATAATATCTTCATCTTCCACTTTTTTATCATATATTTTAAACGTTGTATCATTAAAAAGTGTGTCAATATAGTTAGCCTGGTTTACATTTAAACCTACTCCTATATACAATACATATTCCGGTGATTTAATAACCTTATTCAAAGGAATTTGAAGTGTTGGCCACTTATTAAATTTTTTTGAATAATCTTTAATTATTTTTTTATCTTTTATGGTTTCTTGTTCATTTTCATTTAACAGTAAATAACTTTTATCTAACCCAAAATAAAGTTTATTACTATTACAAGATGAAAAAAATAGTATTACGAAAACAATAAACACTCTTAATGTCATTTTTAATTATATTTAAAAGGTTATAAAAAAATAAGGGATTAATGCTTTAGCTCAATCTAAACGCAAAAGTTAATCCCTTATTTTTGATTTCTAATGATGTTTATTCACCAGTTACAATCGTGGAATATTTCATTGCAAACCCTAAAAATTTGCTTTCAACTTTTTTATCTACTGTAGCTATTTTTTGAATTTTTCCGTTTTTAGCTGCTGTAGCTATTCCTAAATCTGTATTTCCCAACCAAATATTAAGCACGATAGTTTTTGAGGCTACGCCTGTTTTATCGCCAACTTTATTTTCTGTTACAGCAAAAGGGCCTGAAGCAGAACATGAAGTTAATATAGCGAATACTGCTGCAATTATTAATGATTTGAATATTTTCATAATGATTAATTTTAAAAATTTAAAAATTTATTTATTCTCCATGAACAATAATTTCTCTGGACCATATAAATAAACCCAGATACATATTAGTTTTAATATCAACAGTAGCAACACCTCCTGTTAAATTACCATTGTCAACAGCTTCTGCTACACTATGATTTCCATTAAATTGAATGGTTCCTAAACAAAAAGTTTTAGAAACTCCTTTTTTATTGCCTAAAGGGGCACTACTTACAGCATAAGGTGATGTAATAGAACAAGAGCTTAATAACAAAGCAATGCCTATTACTAATGAGAAAAAAACATTTTTCTTTTTCATAATTATTTTTTTTAAGAGTTAAACATAAACCTATTGGCCTGTAACAATAAGTTTTTGAAATTGAATAATAAAAACAGATGTTTTTAAATCAACTGTTGCTACTTTTTGAATGTTTCCTTTTTCGCAAGCAGTTTTCAAACTGACATCCTGATCAGATTTAAAAGAGTTGCTTTTCAAAACAACTTTTTTATCACCAACAGGATTCCCCGTAATCATAGCATCTTGCTGTATTACACAGGAACTAAACATCAACGCTATCGTTAATGCTGAAAATGTTAAAATAAATTTTAAAAACTAAAGACTTAATAAAGTTTACTAATTCCAAAATAAAATTTTCCCATAAAATCATTGCTTATCTGTTAAAACGCTTGTCATAGCTTGATTCATTTTTCCGTTTAAAAAGATGAATAAACTGGTTTGACTGTGGTTTGTATCCTCTGGCTTCGGCCCCGTACTTATAAATCGTTCCGTTCTTTGTAATATCTACCACACCAGCATGTTGATAATGGGTGTTTGCATATTTCCCGAACCATTCAAAAATCATATTTGATGCTTTAGGATGTCTGGACCATGAGGTATTGACGCCGACAAACAGGAGGATTTCGGGTTTGTCTTGTTCGATCTCACGGATCATCTGCTTTTGTAATGTCAAGCTATATTCATTGGGATTCACCAATTGATATGTAAACAAAAAACCGGTTGCAGACTTACGGTCAGCATAAAATAATATCTCTGCTTCTGATCCTAAAATGGCAATTTTATCACCGGGGGCGGTATTCGCTTTTATTATTCTGCTGATATGGGGCGCTTCAACAAAAGGGTTTCTCCCGTATATCTGCCGTGAAAGCACTTCCGGGTCTTTTTTAAAGAAATACGCTTTATTTTGAGCAATGGATGATATGGAAATAATAAAAAACACACCAATCAACACAAAGGATACACCTGTTTTTTGACTGGTTCTTTTCAAAATAGCTTCACGCAAATAATCAAAAGCCAAACCTATGCAAAAAGCAAGTGCAGGCAGGAAAATAATAAAGTAATGGTTCCTGAAATAATACCCGGGAATTACAGCGGTCATAGAACACAAGACAAACAAAAGAATGATGGCTTTTTTCAGGAATCCCGTTTTCAGAAAAAAAGTTGATATTAAACCCGCACCTCCAATGATCCAAAGTAATTTGTATCCATTGACAACATGCGGGAACATGTATTTAAAAATGTTCCATCCGTCTTTCATCTCAATAATAGAAACATAGTTTTTAGGGTATACATAGGTCCATTTCCAAAACAGGGCAAAATCATTAAACCCTATAGCTATTAACACAATGATTCCATAAGGAATGAGGGCGCCTGCACCAAAAAGGAGTCCGTTTGTAATTAATTCCGATATTGTATATGAAGGGTTTTTAATGAATTCAATCACCATAACCAGGATGATCAGTAAAACAAACAATGCCGCCGGTTGTTTCATAATGAATGCCATGCCCATTAAAAAACCGGACAGGGGAAGATATATTTTTTGTTTATCCTGATTCTCTTTTGATTTAAGATACACATATATTCCTGCCAAAACAAACATATTCAAATAATGAGTTGCATGAGCTGAATTCCCGAGGACACCCTGGTCCAATGACATGAAAGCATATACAAAAACTGCAATAGAGGCGGTAAAAGGATTGATGAGCCGTTTGACAATTAAAAATAAAAATATGAGCGAAATGATATTCACAACCGCAACCCCCATTCTGATGCCTGTATCGGTTTCTCCAAAAACTGTCATAAAAAAGGCATACATATATGAAACACCGGGTATTTTATAATTATAAGCATCAAAAGGAGATTCTCCATCAAGGATGAGCTGGGCAATATAAGCAAATTCGCCTTCATCACGCTCCAATGGCATATCGCTCAACCGGAGCCTGATCAAAAAAGAGAACAGGATGGCTGCTATTAAAATAAACCAGTATAAGGCATTCGTCTTAGATGTTGATTTCATTCGATTGCTTCTCTTCTTTAAAATCTAATGGCTTCATATTGTTTGCCATGTATATTTCACCATACTGACGGAAGTTTTAATTCTTTTTGCTGCGGTATGCTATCAGAAAAAGGTTGTTCAATAATTTTCTCCTGAAATTTTATGTTGTCAAAGGAAATAAAACGAACAAACTGGTTTTCATACCCACTTTTTCTGTCAATTTTTTTAAAATTATATTCGGTCTGCAATGGCAGGGTTGGATTAAATGCTGATATACATAAGCGGAAGTTTTTTCCGTGCTTTAAAAATGCTTTTAAAAAATAGTTTGTTATGTCATATCCCATCATGCTGAAATTGTATCCTTCTGATGAGATTCTATGTATATCCGTATAAAAATATTTTCTGTATGACCTGATGTACTCTTTCACCTTTTGGTCTTCAAAATCAATAAAAAAGGGCGTGTAATAGCTGAGTTCAAGATCATAAAAATATTCCATATCAATACTACCAAACCGGGGCCAAACCGGGAGTCCAAATAAATGTATCTCATAATCTTTGGTATACGGATGCAGTTTATTCAATACACGGTTAACAAATGACTCTCTTTCGGAAGGTATGATGATCAAATTTTTAGTTTCTTTCACCAGTGCATGCCTTATGCTCATTTTAGTGGTATCAAAACAACGCACTTCTTTGAACATAATATCTGTATCATTTTTTGCATACTCATAAGAAAAATAATTTTTCAGTTCATCTGAAAATTGCTTTTTAATGTCATAATCAGCAATATGGTCACTGTATATCATCACAATATTTTGATTGATGAATTGTGTAATATATGAGCATGCCTGATTGATCTCAAAATCAAACGAAGGATTCACCTGAAAGGCATACGGATTATCTTTAATTAAATCTTTATTATTTGATAGCGGAGATATGATATCGATCTTTCGTTGTTGAGCAAATCGCCCAACAATTTCAAAGTTATACGAATAAACAGGCCCGATAATGATATCCATAGAATCCAGCAGGCGCTTTTTGATTAATTGTTTTACTACATTTGAATCGGCCTCTGTATCATAGGTATAAAAATTTATTTTAACGCCCGAAGTTTGTAATTTATGAAGCGCAATTAAGGCTCCTTCATAAAATTGAAGAAAATTGACCGACCTGGGATAAATCTTGTATTCATCTGTATCCTCTTGGTTGTCATCACCGGTTTCATCTACCGTATCAGGTAAATTGTATCGTTCATTTTCTTCAAGCATATAAGGCAATAGTAATGCAATATTAACAGGTTCGTCAGAGGGTCGAAATTGAATTGTATCACAATCTACTTCCTGAGTCCACCGGACAGAATCAGCCACTACACTATCTGCCAAGAGTGTATCTTTGAAAGCTGTTGTATCTTTACGTTCTATTGGTATTTTAATGATCTGTCCATATTTCAAACCTCTTTTCTTAATATTATCATTTATTTCTTTAATCTGCTGGATGCTTACATTATATTCTTTGGCAATGGAATACAGGGTTTCTTTTTTCTTTACTTTATAAAAAATAAAATCGAGACTGTCTTGAGAAAATGCTTCCTCATTTTTTCTGGGTATTTTAATGACCTGGTTTACTTGAATATCGCTGTATTCTACTTCTGGATTATGTTTTTTTATAATTTCTACTGTTACACCATATTTTTGAGAAAGGGAAAAAAGGGTTTCGTCTTTTTTCATGATATGATGAATATATTTATCCCTGTCTTTTAATTCGGTTTTTTCATATTGTTTATCTTCAACAGGTATTTTAAGCACCTGCCCTGCTTTAAGCCCTCCTATGACATCAGGATTATGTTTTATTATGACTTCCTGAGACACCTGATATGCATTGCTTATTGAAAAAAGCGTCTGGCCGGTTTTAACAATATGCACATAAAATTTATCATCTCCAATGACTACTTTTTCTTTTGATATTTCAACCTGTACAGGTGGTTTAATAAACCGGGAAGCCAAGACATGGAACCCTGTAAAAAATTGAAAAACTAAAAAAATGGTTAATAAAATGTGTTTATTCACTTGTTAATATTTTTAGATTATTTAGTGTATGTCTGTAAGCTCAAGTGTTTGGATCATCATGCTCGATAACGAGGCTTGCGCAGCCCCAAAACGCGCAGTTTACTGAAG
>CAZJWE010000194.1:0-6276 GCA_964549265.1 uncultured Bacteroidales bacterium
TGTTTTGCCGGCTTTTCTACAACATAATTCATCTGCTGCTTTATGGCGAAAGCAGGAGGGCAGGCAAGCAATAGGAGGAGCAGGATGCCCGGGGAGAAGTGTTTTATGTCATGTAGTTTTATCATTATTAATCTGTTTTCTATTCAGGGAACTTCTTTAATCCAATTTCTTTGTATTTTGTTTTCATTTCTATAAATTCAGGATTGGATATTTCTTTTTGTTTAATAATTATATTGGTTTCAAATCCTTTGGGGATTTTTGCCTTTAACATTGTATAAATAATTAAAGTATCAGATTCAGCCTTGTAAAATAAAGTTCCGCCATTTGGATAAAGTAAGTTTTTATCTCTAATGGTATTTATCTTTCTTTTTGGAGCTTTTGTTATTGCAGTCATTTCATAATTAAGGCCTCTTTTTTCATTTTTTAGGTATAATATTTCATCATATTTTTGGAAATATATTTTTTGAACTTCTGTTTTAGTAGAAGAAAGAATAGAGGTAAATAAAACAAAATATCCTATAACGGATATGGTTCCAGTGATTACAATAAATATTATGACTTTTTTGATTATTCTCATTTAATTATTTTCTTTTTTTTAATCCAGCATTAAAACCTGCAACGATCCTTCTTCCTGCATATGGTATTTCTCCATAATATGGAGCACCTTTAAAATTAATTCCAGAATGTACTGTCCCGGCGATTCTCATATATGTTTTAAGAGAAATATGTTCCCCTAAAAATTTACCGGTTGCTCCACTCATTCCAGCTAAATAATTTCCTGCAGAACATGCTGTGGCATATTTGCCATTTAACCGTTTTCCAGTGGCAGGGCCATGAGGGGCATAAGTCTGACTGCTTTTAATATCAAAATTTTTTCCAGGAAGTGATTTAGCTGCAACATCTGACAAATCCATTTCATTTGCTGCCCTATTATTTAAATCAATAGCATAATTCCAAGACTCCCAAAACATAATAGTTGCTCCTTCTTGAATGGAAGTAAGTGTTTCCCCAGTTTCATTATCATGAGCTCTGAATTCATCCCAGTATTCCGTTTCTCCCTTTTTTTCTCCATCACTTAAACGATCTAATTCTACTTCTTTTTCATTCCCTTCATCATCAGTTACGGTTTTAGTTTGCCCTTCATAAGTAGCATATTCTTCCGGTACTTGATCATTTGCAAGTTGATAAACCCCTAAATCATCATCATCATAAACTGCAATAACATTTCCATCTTCATCTGTCCATGTGGAGTTACCATCTATATCATAAAGTTTTATAGGATTATTCATCACATAAGCGTATGTGCTCCAACTCATGTATTCTTCTGCCTTATTGTCTATCACATGCCACCTCCCCAGCGCCGCATCATAAAACCGGAACCCATAATCATACAAATTGATCCCCTCATCATCCACCAGCTCTTTGCCATTATACAGGTATTTATTCTCGGGGGTGTGGATCTGGAGGACGGTTTGTTTTGCCGGCTTTTCTACAACATAAACCTTCTGCTGCTTTATGGCAAAAGCAGGAGGGCAGGCAAGCAATAGGAGAAGCAGGATGCCTGGCGAGAAGTGTTTTATGTTGTATTTTTTATTCATTATAATCATTTTTCATACGGGGTAGTTTGTGATTACGCGGAGTGGAAAAGGGACTATATTGAATTTTCGTTAAAAAAATGGTAAGTATCAAAGCCTCTGTCATCATAAATATCAAATAGTATTATATGATTAATTTTATTTACACAAATTTGTAATCTCATATTCAAGGATGGTTCAACAGCAAATTCATAATTAAAATGGTTATTTAAAATTATTTCTAAAAAGTGTTCATCAAATTCTTTCTCATCTATAAAAAGTATACCAGGAGTCTCTCCATTTCTGTATAAGTTGATGATTTGATATTCTTTTTTTATACAATTTGAATTGAATAGTTTACTTAATTGTTTGTCTTCTTCCCAAAATAAAATTTTATATGTTATTCCTTTGATAGGTTCAAATGAATGGAGGAATTGAATAATGAAACTTGATTTTAATTCCAAATCAATTGATTCAATATCATATCGGCCTTTCATTAAATCTTCACCCTTTTTTTTTCTCAGAATTTGATCAAAATTTTGATCAAAATTTTTTGAATCAATAAATTTTGAAATCATTTTTTACTTTTTAAAAATCATTAAGTTTTCATCCGCTGTACCTATTCTTTTTAACTTACCACCAAATTCTTTAAATACTTTCCAAACACCCCCATGGTGGCTATCAATATCTCTTGAGTAGTATTTTCCTTTGTATTTATATACTTTTTGGCCATGAGGGAAACCAAATTTTTTTGTTTCTTTAAATCCTTTAGGGATTTTAATGTTAGTGAATCCTTTTTCTGCAGCACCTAAAGTTTTTGTTTGCTTATTGTTTCTTATCCATTCCCCTACAGTTAATGCAGAATTAATAGATTTGGCTACAGGAAAAAAGATTAATTCCGGATATGTATTTTCTAGTCCTTTTTCTTCGGGATAAGGACGTGGTTTGGCATTTAAGATATCAATAAGTTCATCAATACTTAAATGTAAGTTGATTGTTGCTTCTTCAATTGTACTGGCCATTAAACCTCCTGTGCTCTCATTAGAGGAAGCAGCATCTTCCAATGCCCACTGTAAATTTTCCATTGTTCCTTTATCATTATTAATATCTTCAAGATACCCATAGTATGATAAAACATCATCGCCTGATATTTCATAACCAATTTTTTCATCATCCTCATATAAATATTCAACTTTCAACCCCATTGCATCATATGAATTAATAGGATTATTATGCGCATAAGAGTATGGACTAAAATTATAATCTATTTCTGATAAAGCATCTATCACATGCCACCTCCCCAGCGCCGCATCATAAAACCGGAACCCGTAATCATACAAATTGATCCCCTCATCATCTACCAGCTCTTTGCCATTGTACAAATATTTATTCTCAGGCGCTCCGCCTCCTGCATAGTGCAGGCCGGGCATTTGCATGCCAAAGGGGTAGTAGTGGTCTTCCTGGAGGAGTTCGGGCGTGCCGTTGCCATCTTCATCTGTGAATGAGACACGGGCATTGCCGAGGTGGTCTGTTAAGGTGTACTCATACCGGTAAGTGCTGTTGGCACGTTGAATGAGGCGGCCTTCGGGGGTGTGGATCGGAAGTAAAAATTGTTTTGCCGACTTTTTTACACCATAAACCATCTGCTGCTTTATGGCGAAAGCAGGAGGGCAGGCAAGCAATAGGAGAAGCAGGATGCCTGGCGAGAAGTGTTTTATGTTGTAAATGTTATTCATTCTTCTGTTGTTGAGTGTTTGTCTTTTTGGAAGGTATTGGATCTGCTATTTTTTTACCATGTAGCTCTTTATCTGTATAATATGAATATACCATGTAAGAATCATAAAATTCTGCTGTTTTAATATTTGTTTTTACCCCTTTATATGGAAACAAATACATTTGATTACTATAATAATGCTTATTACAAAGTATTCTTTCCAGATAAAAAATAACTATGGGTTTATATTTTTCTCTTTTATTGTTTTCAAGTATTCCATATCTTTTTACCTGTAATTTTATGTATTTCTCAGCTTTTACCTGGAAATGTACAGAAATGCTAATAATAATTAAGAATAAAATTGCGGATAATATTTTTATAATTTTTTTAAATAGTTTCATTAGTGATTTTTTGTTGATCTTAAAATTTTCTTACAATATCTTGTAATTCCCAGAAAGAGCCAATATATCCTGCGTCACCAGGTTGTAATCTCTCTGTATTTAGTGGAGATGTATTATTTAATTGTTTGGTTTCGGATTTATATTCATCCCCTTTTTTATAATATTTAGTATATTCGGTATAACCAGCCTCTTTCATTTCTTTTTCAGTCATCTTTTTAGGAAACTTCCCTGGTAAAAGTTTTTCAACAATTTTTTTAGCTTCTTCCTCTGAATATCCATTCATCACATATGCATCATAAATTAATTTTTGAACCTGAATTGTACACCAAGAGCCCTTTGCAGTGGCAGGGTTTTGAATAGCATCATAAATTGCCCCGTACAAGTCTTGTTCAACTTCATCAGGCAGCTTCGTTTTCATTCTGTATATAATATCTCCGTTATCCATGTACATTTTAATCGTTCCACCTTCATCGTTATACCATTCAACAAACCTTTCTCCTCCACCATATTCTTCTGGTATGGATTCAGTAATTTCTTTTCTATCAACAAAATTACCGGAAGCCTGAAAATAGCTTATGGTTTTATGTTCAGGAAGTTGTATTCCAATTGCATTATGCCCTAATATTCCTTTGGTTGAATTATCCGGTGTTATATAATATATATACACGTCTTTCCCCTGGTTGTCTTTTATTAATAACGGATTATTTAAACAAAAGGAATAGGGGCTGATATTATAATACTTTTCTGTATATTCGTCTATCACGTGCCACCTCCCCAGCGCCGCATCATAAAATCGGAACCCATAATCATACAAATTGATCCCCTCATCATCCACCAGCTCTTTGCCATTGTACAGGTATTTATTCTCGGGGGTGCCGCCTCCTGCATAGTGCAGGCCGGGCATTTGCAGGCCAAAGGGGTAGTAGTGGTCTTCCTGGAGGAGTTCGGGCGTGCCGTTGCCATCTTCATCTGTGAATGAAACACGGGCATTGCCAAGGTGGTCGGTTAAGGTGTATTCATACCGGTAAGTGCCGTTGGTGCGTTGAATGAGGCGGCCTTCGGGGGTGTGGATATGGAGGAGAGTTTGTTTTACAGGCTTTTCTACAACATAATTCATCTGCTGCTTTTTGGCGAAAGCAGGAGGGCATGCAAGCAATAGGAGAAGCAGGATGCCCGGGGAGAAGTGTTTTATGTTGTGTTTTTTATTCATTTTTATATTTAAATGACAAAAAGCCTTTTTCCTAAAGGCACAAGTCGAAAAGACTTGTGCTATGGGGAGTTTTTGTATTATTCTATCACCAAAGGGGTTTTCTGTTTTACTGTGTAAAGAGTATAACCTCCCGGTTCGGTATCGTCCTCATAAAAATCAATTATCAACCAAGATACCAATAAGGTATTAATTTTTACTTTTTTTTTCGCTTGATATTTATTGACACTTATTAAAAGAGTATGATTGCCTAAACCTTTTTTAAAAGTAAACTTTTTATAATTATGAAAGACATCGTTTGTAAATATATCAGAAACCAATTTTTCATCATTCTGATAAACTTCAATCTTAATTGTGTCTATCTCTGATTGATTACTAATATTGATTATCAAATTACCATCATGTTTATTGAACAGATAAACTTGCCAGCCTATGACTAACATTGTGATAATTAAGGATAATATTAGTATTTTTTTCATTAATATGCTGCTCCTTTATATTTAATAAGACCCCTAACCAGTCCTCTATTAGGCATCTTCTTACGTGTCCAGGTCTTTTTTGAATAATTATAATATGGTGTCATCTCAAAATTACTCCCTTTATTTAATTTTCCTTGAGTATAAGAAGTATGTATCTTTTTTAATTGTTTATTTGTGACGCTAGTAGACATTGAAAACCAGGAATTTCCTGCCCCTTGTTTCATTATATTGAAATAATTTCCACCATGTTTTAAATTTCCTAAGTGTCCAAATTCGTGGCCTGCTGTTCTTTCTCCTGTATTTCCTATAATTTTATCCCAACCCCCTTTAAAGTAAGAAGCATCAACAAAAGCAACTTTACCACCAAAATCATTTGCCCCGCCTCTAACCGTATTCCCATTGAATTCTCCTATATCCGCTAATGCAAATATATGATCACTTTCAGCAACATCTTCCATGCTTTTAGCCACAGTTAGATTTGCTTCAGTTTTAAAAGTTATTCCTTTTATTTCTCCTTTAAAAGAAGATTCTAATTGTTCTGAAATCCCGGCAACTGCTGCATCCATATCAACATCACCATCGGATACATTTATAACCTTACCAGTAACATGCATTGTAATGCCTACAAGATTATACCCTCCCTTATCGTTAATTACATAATTTCCTTCTTCATCTTTTTCCCATTTATAACTAAATGATATTTCTTCTCCATTTGGATCAATTAGTAAAATTGGATTATTATCAACATAATTGTAAGGAGAGAGAGAACTATAGCGTTCTGTTTGAGGGTCTATCGTGGTAAAGCGCCCCAAATCCGGCATATAAAACCGCGCCCCATAATCATATAAATTGATCCCCTCATCATCCACCAGCTCTTTGCCATTGTACAGGTATTTATTCT
>CAZJWE010000195.1:0-6262 GCA_964549265.1 uncultured Bacteroidales bacterium
TTAAACCACATTTACAACTATATTTAAACAGTATTTTATATCCTGTAAAAATATTTAACCACTAAAATAAGGGTAGTACCTTATTTTATAAAAGACTTCAACATATCTCTCACTTGTGTATAGTTTTCAATACTATATTGAGCTGCTGTATTACCAAATCCGACTTTTATTTTATACGCATGTTCAGGAAGGTTTTCAAACAAATATTCATCACTCCATTCATCCCCCATACATAATATAAAATCAAATACATTATCATTGTATTCAATGATCCGGCTGGCAGCAGTCCCTTTATTCACTCCACTGTTCTTGAGTTCAATTAGTTTGTTTCCTTCCATGATCTCAAAATTCTGATTAGACCCCAGGCTGCTCAACTCATCTTTTAAGTCCATAGCACGGATGGCAACCATTTCTGGATTTGCCTTCCGGTAATTCCAGACCAGAGAAAAATATTTCTCTTCGATATAGGCGCCAGGCGTTCTGTCGGCATACATCTCGAGAATAGGGCGTACATTGTTTTTCCATTCATTGTTTTGTTGTTCAATTAGCTTCCAGCCTTTGCCAGGCTGTTTGATCCAGGTACCATGTTCAGCAATCAGGTAATAATCATCTTTTCCAAACCATTTGTCAATCACTTCTTTATCCCATCCGGTGATCAATACGATTTTAGTCGCCTCATCTTTATTCAATTCTTCAAGCATTGAAAGCAATTCTTTATCAGGATTCGCATTCTTATGATGATGATGAAAATCAGTCAATGTGCCATTATAATCCAAAAAGAGAATACGATTGGCTGATTGTTTGAACTCTTTTTGAATGTTTTGAATCATCTTGTCATCTATTTTATTGGCAAGGTATTTTCGTTGAAGCTCAATCACCTCATCAAACCGGCCCATAAAATCTTTTGCCCATTTTACCACATTGTACCTGCTAATCCGTTCCTGCATAATGGTGTTACGTTCTATTTGTTCTTCAACCGGCATGTTCAATGCATTATGAATAGCATCGGCAATTTTATCAATGTTATTGGGATTGATGATAAGTGCTTCGCTTAATTCCTGCGATGCCCCGGTCATTTCACTCAATATCAACACACCTTTCTGATCAATTTTTGAAGCTACATATTCTTTTGCTACCAGGTTCATCCCGTCACGGACAGGTGTTAACAAGGCAACGTCTGCATAAGTGTAAAGCTCAATAAGGTTTTCAAAGGGCATGGAGCGATAAAAATACCAAATAGGCGTCCAGTTGATCGAACCGAATTCGCCGTTTATTTTTCCGACCAACCCGTCAATTTCGCGTTTCATGTTTTGATATTCTTCGAGGTTGCTTCGTGAAGGGACCATAAGAAGAATAAATGTAACTTTACCCTGGAATTCAGGATATTTATGTAGAAAATGATGGTAGGCTTCAAGCCTGTTGGGGATTCCTTTGGTATAATCAAGCCTGTCAATGGACAAGATTAATTTACCTTCCGGAAACATCAGGTAATATTTTTCTATTTCTTTATGCACGTCAGACTTATCATGAACAGACCTTTTTTTAATGTTTTCGGCTGCTTGATGAAATTTATCATAGTCAATGCCCATTGGAAATGCATCAACTTTAACAACGCGTTCGGGCAGGGTTATTTTATTGAAATCAATGTCATAGCCCATTAACCGCCTTACACTGCTAATGAAGTGGCGGACATAATCGAATGTATGGAATCCTATGAGATCGGCTCCTAACATTCCTTTTATGATAGGCCTTCGCCATGGCAATATTCTGAATACTTCAAAAGAAGGGAAGGGGATGTGTAGAAAAAAACCGATAGAAACATTGGGTTTTTGGTTTTTGATCATAGATGGCAGAAGCAACAGATGATAATCATGTATCCAAATTTTTTCATCGCCCTGCAGGTTTTTAATGATTTTATCGGCAAATATCCTGTTAACCCGGTAATAGGCATTCCATGTATCAAAATCATAGGTAGTGAATTCAGTGAAATAATGAAACAAAGGCCAGATGGTTTCATTGCTAAACCCATAATAATATTTATCCACATCTTCCTGTTCAAGATAGACAGGCATGCAATTCTCTGCTTCCAGCTTTTGCCGGATTCCTTCTTTCTGTTTTTTATTTACAGACCCTTTATCTATTCCTGACCATCCAATCCATAAACTTTCATAGTCTTTATAAAACGACTTCATTCCGGTTGCCAGTCCGCCTACACTGGGTTGAATTTCAATATCGTCATGATTGACTAAAATTTTGTAAGGCAAACGGTTGGATACAAATATAATACGACTCATAGAATAAATCTTTTTATGGGTTTTAATGTGTTGTCGAAAATACTAAATATTTTATGAAAAGATAATGATCTTATAATAAAAAGCACCAACTCACAAAAAATAATTAATAATCAACGCAAAATACATACCATTAACCATGAAAGTTTTACATAATAGAAAAAAATTTTTTAAATGGCTACCCTTATTTTAGTGGTTAAATATTTTTACAGGACCTAAAATACTGTTTAAATATAAACAAATTGCAAGTTACCATTAAATTTGTGGTAGAACCAAAATTTACATATATTTGTATTTTTAAAAGCGGGAATAGCTCAGGGGTAGAGCATCAGCTTCCCAAGCTGAGGGTCGCGGGTTCAAATCCCGTTTCCCGCTCTTTTAAAGTTTAAACAATGTTTTTAGCTATATTTTTGTTCATCTGGTGATATAAAAATAATATGATTTGTATGCTGGTTGAATCGCCTGATTTTAAATAAAAAAAAGTTAAAAAAGCAGATTGAAATACTTAATATTATTTACGCTCAGTTTATTGTTTTTTGAATACACAGAAGGCAAAGGCCCCGTGAAAGACACAGTGGACTTTGATGATATTGATAAGCCGGTTCAATTGCATGCGCCTATTTATTTAAATAAAATGCCTCGAAAAGATACTGCATTTCAGAAGAAATATGAGCTACAACAACAACAGACCAATGCTTTTTATGATACGCTGAAAGCATGGACAGATAAAAATTTCTTTACCCAAAAAATATACTATTATGTTATTTCTCCGCCATCTTATAAAGAAAAGGAAGAAAAGATTGAAACAGAACGAAATGTTTTGAATTATTTTCCTTTTAATAATAATTATATTAAGGATATCACCATCAAACAATTAAATGTATTCGGCCCAACGATTGAAGATACAGCGAAATCGACGAATTCATGGGTTGAAAAAACTGCGAATAAAATTCATGTTAAAACCAATAAACAAATAATAAGGAAGCATATGGTCATTGAACGCGGAGACCGGATTGACCCTTATTTAATTGCAGAGAATGAGCGAATTATACGTCAATTGCCATACATTCAGGATGCACGCATTATTGTTGAATCCATTGAAAATTCGGATTCAGTCAATATTATTGTATTGACCAAAGATATTTGGCCATTGGGAGTTGGTGTCAATATAAAAAGCATTGACCAATATGATTTTGAAGTTTGGCATGCTAATATAGGGGGATGGGGACATGAAATTGAAAATAAGCTTATTTATGATGGAAGAGAATCTGTCGATTTGGGCTATAATGGAAGCTACCTCGTCAATAATATTGGTGGTAGTTTTATAAATTCCCGTTTTACTTATAAAAATGAATTTGGGACAAAATCTGCCGGCATCAATGTGTATCGAGATTTTTATTCATTGAATACCAAATATGCAGGAGGAATTAAAACGGGTATATTTCAACGCGATTATTCAAGAAAGGGACTTGATCTTTATAAATATTATACGTACAATATTTGGCTTGGGCGGTCTTTCCGTTTGAATAAAAAAGAACTAAAAAAATCTGCAGACAGAATTATGACCGCCGGAAGGGTTTTGAATTATAATTATATAAGGCGGCCGCAAATTTCACCTACCAGTGATTACAATTATCACAACAGAACCGTGTATCTATGGAATATTGGATGGTCGAGAGAATGGTATTACAAAAGCAATTTAATTTATAATTTCGGACGAACAGAAGATATTCCCTGTGGTAATCTTATAGAATTGACAGGCGGTATGGAACACAATGAATTTTATCAAAGGCCATACACAGCAATGCACTTTTCAAAAGGCAATTATATTAATTATATTGGATATTTAAGAGGAAGTGTTTCATTGGGAGGGTTCTGGCGAAGAGAACAAATTGAACAAGGTGCTTTAAAAATAAATACTAACTTCTTCTCTAATTTAATTATTTTGAATCATATTAAATTCAGAACTTTTTTTGATATACATTATTTAAAAGGGATTCACCGGTTTGATGATGAATATATTTCGTTGAATAAATCACCCGGTATAGAAGGGCTTTCAAGCAATTCATTAAGAGGTAATGAAAAGATTTCGCTGCATGCAGAGTTAGCATGCTTTACACCTTTTTATTTTTATGGGTTCAGATTTGTCATATTTGGCTCTACGGATGTCGGGCGTATCGCACCAACAGGTGAGCGGTTAATGAAACAACGTACATATTCAGCCGTTAGCCTGGGCATTCGGGTGAGAAATGAACGCCTGGCCTTTAAAACATTCCAGCTAAAGGTAAGTTATTATCCTCGTGTCCCTGAAGATGGTTCTGTTAGTTTTATTGAATTTTCGGGCATCAAGTATTTGAAATTGAATGATTTTAAAATTTCATTCCCTGATATAATCGCATTTTAGAGCTTTATTGTATTTTTAAAAATGTCATTTAAACCTTTTAGAATAAATATTCGTATATTTGTTATAATTTAAATTCATTCAATCTAAATTTAATTAAGTTATGAAAAAACTACTTGTCATTCTTTTCTTGTCGCTAATATATTCTGTTATTGTGCATTCACAAGAAAGAATATATTTTCCCTATTTTGAGGTGATGAATATGCATCATGAATATCAATATTCAACTTCAAAACTTTTAAAAACATACATCGAAAATCATCGTGATTATGAAGTAGTTCTACCGGAAATGAATGATTCCATATACCCGAAAGAAACACTCAATGAAACCCAAAAAAAAGCTAAAGCACTGGGAACAAGCTATTTCATGACAGGAGACATTAATGTAATGGGTACTACAGCTATTGTTTCAATTAATTTGCATGAAACACAAACCGGAAAAAAAATTTGGCAGGACTTGTTAAAAGCATCTTCACCGGAAGACCTTGATCCTGTGATATTACGTCTGGCGAAGTCAATAGGGACAGATATTAAATCATCTGCAAGAGGAGATATTTATTCTGTATCTGAATACGAGTCTAATGAATTAAACAAAGTTACAGCACAATATAACTGGGGTATTTTTGTTGGTGGAATTTATAACTTCTATCCTGGCTTGTCAAATAATTTTTCTGCTGGTTTTGGTCTTACATTTTCTTATGATATAAGAAATATAATTCTGGATTTTAATACAGATTTATTTTTTGGAGACCTGTTTCATTATAATTTTAACCTAACAACATTGCTTCCATTAAAACAAGACCCTATATCTCCATTTATAGGAGCGGGCCTGGGCTATGGAGGAACAGATAAACATATAAAAAACTATGATAGTGGTGGAGGACTGATCTTTTTTGCAAGAGGTGGGTATATAATAAACAGAACTTCCAATGTTCATATGAGAGCTGCTACAACTATGTTTCTACCTTTTTATAAAATTGAAAAACAAGTTCCAGCTGGGCTTATGTTAAATTTAACATTTTTATTTTAGTATGATGAACTTTAAAATTATAGGTTTAACATTTATCTTAATTATTTTTAATGTTGGTTGTGGCACTACAGATATTATGGTGAATAATTCTAATGTAGATATATATATAAATGGTGCACATAAAGGAAAAGGTTCAGTTGCAATAAAAAGGACAGGTCCGCCCAAAAAAGCACATATTAAAGCGAAATATAAAGGATATCTTGTTGGTGAAACAACAATAAAACGAAAAATGACTTCTTCAACGGCTATAATTGGTCTTTTTTCATATGGATTAGGTTTGGTTTTTTGCTGGCAATATCCAGATTTTTTGGTTGTTGCAATTAAGAATGAGATGATGGAACAAATGGATTCTGTGCAAGGAGGTAAAAATATATGGATGGCGCCGCCTGGTAAATGGGATAAATAACTTGTTACCTGTTTAGTGTATAGTTCAATGATTTTAAATACAAATTCAAACGGATACATCAGTTATTTTGGTGGGGGTGTATAGGGGACTTCTAATAATTCCTTCGCATCAAAATTTTCAGAGTTTTTCATAGA
>CAZJWE010000196.1:0-6230 GCA_964549265.1 uncultured Bacteroidales bacterium
CTAATCATGCAGCACCAACAGTTTTGAATTTTAAATTTGAGATTTATTTGGGATTTTGTTTTTATGAACTTTATATTTTCTCTGGTGATTCCTCAAAACACAATGTATTTTAGTTTATCAACCATGGTTTAGAATAGAGCCAAAATTATTCTCTGGCCAATAATTTAGAAACAGCATCTATATATGCTTCAACAGAAGCTGTGAGAACATCTGTATTGGCACCAAATCCGTAATACATCACGTTTTTATTTTTAATCTGAATGTGAACCTTGCCCACATCATCACTTCCGGCAGTGACAGCTTGAACCAGGTATTCTTCAAGATGGATTTTGCGGTTAATGATTTTTTTGATTGCTTTAAACGCAGCATCAACAGGCCCGTTTCCCGGACATGTTTCTGAATAATACTGTCCATATAATTTAACTCCTACAGTTGCTACAGGAACGGTATTTTTTCCACATATTACCTGAAGATGTTCCAGTTTTATTGTTTTTAGTTTTTTATCGTTTTTATCTCCCATTAATACCAGCAGGTCTTCTTCTGTAACCTCTTTTTTCTTATCTGCAAGTTCGAGAAAACGTTCATAAATTTCATCCATGTCTTTTCTGTCTAATACATAACCGATTTTGTCAAGCTTATGTTTAAGGGCGGTTCTTCCACTTCGGGCGGTGAGTTGTATTGTTGAATCATAAACACCGACTTCTTTAGGTGATATGATTTCATAGTTTTCACGGTTTTTCAACACACCATCCTGATGGATTCCTGATGAATGAGCAAATGCATTTCTTCCTACAATGGCTTTATTGGGTTGAACAGGCATGCGCATTAGCCCGGAAACCATTCTGCTGATCCGGTAAAGTTTTTTGGGTTTGATGTTTGTAGTGAGATTCATGTCATTGTGACTTTTCATAATCATCACCACTTCTTCCAACGAGGTATTTCCTGCACGTTCGCCAATTCCATTGATGGTGACTTCTGCCTGCCTGGCACCGTTCATCAATCCTGCAATGGTATTGGCAGTAGCCATACCAAGGTCATTATGGCAGTGTGTAGAAATGATCGCTTTGTCAATGTTTTTTACATTTTCAACCAGATATTTAATCTTTTCTCCGTATTCGTTAGGTAATGCATAGCCTGTAGTGTCTGGTATATTCAGGACCGTAGCCCCTGCTTCAATGACTGCTTCAATGACTCGTGCAAGATATTCATTCTCGGTACGTCCGGCATCTTCTGCATAAAATTCAACCTCATCAACTAATTTGCGTGCATATTTAACAGCATCAACAGCACGTTCGATGATGTCTTCCTGATTTGATTTAAGTTTGTAGTTGATATGATAAAATGATGTTCCAATGCCTGTATGAATACGTTTATATTTGGCCGGCTTTAATGCTTCTGCAGCCACTTCAATATCTTTTCGAACGGCCCGTGTTAAACCACAAATGACCGGTTCTTTGATTGCTTTTGCAATTTCTCTCACTGATTTAAAATCTTCCGGGCTTGATACCGGAAAGCCTGCTTCCAACACATCAACACCAAGTTCTTCAAGTTGTTTTGCTACCTCAATCTTTTCGATTGTGTTAAGCTGACATCCCGGAACCTGCTCCCCGTCTCTCAGGGTTGTATCAAATATATATACTCTGTCGTTTGCCATGTTAAGTTGTTATTTTGGTATTACAAACAATAAAAGCCTCAAAAATAAAAACTTTTCATTATAAATTATCATTAAAAACATACATTTTCCATTAATTATTTTATTTTCGTTTTTTAATTTTAAGTAGCCTATGTCTTTTCTTGATCCTATTGACTGGATATTAATTGCTGTTTACCTGTGTATTGTGCTTTTTATTGCATTTCGTTTTAAAAATGCAGCTGAAAAAAGTATTACCGACTTTTTTCTTGGAGGAAGAAATATTCCCTGGTTCATTGCCGGCATTTCTATGGTGGCAACAACGTTTGGTGCAGATACGCCATTGGCTGTGACTGAATTGGTAAATAACAATGGAATATCCGGGAACTGGCTCTGGTGGAATATGTTGATAGGTGGCATGCTCACCACTTTTTTCTTTGCCAAATTATGGAGACGTGCCAATATCCTTACTGAGCTTGAATTTATAGAACTTCGTTACAGCGGAAAGCCGGCTGCTTTTTTAAGAGGTTTTAAAACCTTGTATTTAGGAATTCTTTTAAATACACTGATCATTGCCTGGGTGAACCTGGCTTTTATATCCATCATTAAAGTTTTTTTTCCTGTTGCACAATCATATATTTTATTAATTCTGGCTGCTACCATGCTTTTTGCTGCTTTTTCATCTACTTTGGCCGGCCTAAAAGGAGTAGCTGTTACAGATGCAGTGCAATTTATTATTGCAATCACAGGATCTGTGATCCTTGCGGTTATCATTCTCAATACGGATGAAATTGAAGGCATCAGCGGATTGAAAAGTAAATTGCCCGACAGTGCTTTCAATTTTTTTCCTAAAATTCAATTGAATGATATGGCATCTACCGGAAAAGCACTGGGAATTGGATTTGCATCTTTTTTTGCTTACATAGGCATTCAATGGTGGGCAAGCTGGTACCCTGGAGCAGAACCCGGTGGAGGAGGCTATGTTGCTCAACGGATGATGAGTACCAGGACAGAGAAAGATGCTGTATGGGCGACCCTGTTTTTTCAAATTGCCCATTATACTATCCGCCCCTGGCCATGGATACTGGTTGGGTTGTCGACAATCGTACTGTATCCGGGACTTGGTGCAGGAGAGGAAAAGCTGGGTTACATCATGGCCATCCGGGATTATATGCCTTCCGGCTTGAAAGGACTGATGTTGGTTGCCTTACTGGCTGCATACATGAGTACCATTTCGACCCAGTTAAACTGGGGGGCAAGCTATGTGCTGAATGATTTTTACAAACGGTTTATTAAACCTCCTGAACAATTTAAAGCAACTCAAAACCCTGAACAGCATTATGTCATTATCAGCAGGGTAGTCACTGTTGTGATCATGGGCATTGGGTTGTATGTAACAACATTGTTTCAGGCTATTTCTGAAGTGTGGTATTTTTTGATTGAATGCGGTGCCGGTCTCGGACTGGTGTTGATCCTTCGGTGGTACTGGTGGCGAATCAATGCATGGAGTGAAATAACAGCTACCATTGTGCCTTTTGTTGTGTATGCTGTCTCACGTTTTGCTTTGGAGTGGAAATTTCCGGAAAGTTTTTTCTTTACTGTTTCTGTTACTACATTGGCTTGGATTATCGTAACCTTTACAACAAGGCCAACCAGCACCAAAACATTAACAAATTTTTATCAAAAAGTTAAACCCGGAGGGAGATGGAAGCCTTTTTGTAAACAAGAAAACCTTCCTTTGCCTACAGCGAATTTAGCACCTGTTTTCATTTGTTGGGTGTCTTCTGTGGTAATGATCTATTCAATACTGTTCGGAACAGGTAAACTGATATTCCAACATTATGGCGTTGCAGGGATTTGGTTTGGCATTGCGTTGCTTAGCTTTGGCCTGTTGAAGCGGAAAATTAAATATGTTTTTTGAAAGAAAGGAATTATTAGAAGTCCCCTTAAATAAAATGGTTCTACTGCATATTTAGAGGAAGCCATATCCTGAGAATTCAGAATCACTTTATAATAGGATTCAATTAATTTATTCATTATTTTGTATATCTTCTTTTTTTATGGTCATAAAAATACAGATTTTAATCTATATTTCTGTCCGATGGTTTAAGGGGCTGATTTATGAATACTGAAATCTTTTTTAATGGTATCCCTTAAAGGTTTTATGAATACTAACTATTTGTTTCCTGCTTCATTGTAAAGGTTAAACACGGTTATCTCTGGCCGCATGCCAATTCTACCCGGAAAACCGATATATCCAAGCCCGACATTTACATAAAGCATCTGGTCGTTTTCGTAATACAATCCACCCCATCTTTTGTATTTGTATTTGACAGGACTCCACCGGAAATCACCCAACCGGATTCCAAACTGCATGCCATGTGTATGGCCGGATAATGTTAAGGCAATATCTGTTTTATTAAGCACTTCTGAGTCCCAATGTGAGGGATCGTGAGAGAGTAGTATTTTAAAAAGGATATCTTCTACACCTTCCGTGGCTTTATCAATATCACCATATTGATGAAATGGTGGCTGTCCCCAATTTTCAACACCGATGAGTGCAATTTTTTGTCCGTCCTGTTCAATTTGAACTGATTCGTTTGTTAACAAGCGGAAACCGGTAGCATTGTGGAATGTTTTGATCGCTTCAAAATTCTTTTGTTTCTCCTCTTTGCTTTTCCATTCATAATAATGCACATAATCATGATTACCCAAAATACTGTATTTTCCTTTTGATGCTTTGATATTCCTGAAAGTATCTTCCCATCCATCGAGTTCTTTTGCAAAAACATTAATAAGGTCGCCAGTAAATACAACAATATCCGGGTTTTGTAGGTTGACCAGGTGTATGGCTTTTTTGAGCTGGTCTTTATGGTAATAAAAACTACCAATATGAATATCGGATATTTGTACAATTTTAAGGCCGTTAAAGGAGGAGGGGAGATGTGGAAGGGATAAATCATGCTCTCTGACTTTAACATTGAAACGCCCGAACAGTATACCATAAACAATTAGTAAAAAGGGAATTACAGAAAGAAAGGCCCCGACCTTAGACAGAAAAAATTTCCTGATAAGTGGCTGTCCGCCAGAAATGATTTCTTTGATATGAGGAATTTGGTTCAGGCCTTTTACAATTAAAAATATGATGTCTTCGGTTAAATGGGAAACAGCAAATACTAACTTTGGGAAATAGACAGAAAAAAATACGCCGGCCAAAAGAAAAAAGAGGTTGTATTGTTTTATACTGGGTTGGCCGGCTCTCGTACTGAATGCAGCAATAAGAACAACAATAAATCCTGCAGAAATAAGCCAATAAATCCCGTATAACCAGGTGATACAAGCTTTTGAACACAGGTTTCGGCACAATATATGCAAGCCTTTAAATGCATAAAGATCAAGAAGAATGAGAATACTTATAATAATCAACATAAAAGTAAAACGATTTTTTTTCATAAATCATATTTGAGCGCAATAATGAGTGTAAATTTAATGAAAGAAAAGGATGTTTTTATATTTTTGAAGCTATGACATATCAAAATAAAATAAGGAATATTGACTTTTCAAATGAACTGGAATTTAAAACCAGCCGGAGCAGTGGCAAGGGAGGACAACATGTGAATAAAGTTGAAACAAAAGTTGAATTGCGGTTTGATATTGATGATTCTTCAATCCTGTCAGACGAAGAAAAGCAAAGAATCAAAACGAAACTCAGCAATAAGATCAATAAAGAAGGAATTTTGCAAATCACTTCTGAAAAAGAATCATCACAATCCATGAACAAGCAGGAAACCATTGAAAAATTTTATGTCTTATTGGAAAAGGCACTTCAAAAACCCAAGAAACGAAAACCTACCAAACGTTCTAAAAAAGCTGAAGAGAGAAGATTGAAAGAAAAAGAAATTATATCTAAAAAGAAGCAACAACGCAAGGAAGATAAACTCTAAAGGCTCTATTCAACTTTTCACTTTAATGTGGGAGATTACTTTTTTTGAAAAGGATGCAATGTGATTTTTTCATTTACATCCACTTTTTTCTTGATGCATAAGGCTTTCCCTACAAGATGGCCTTTGATCTCAATATTAAGCGCTTGATTTGTGATCATTTTCAATAGATATAACCCGCCTGTTATGCGGTCGGGAATGACCATATTGAACCTAATGCGTTGTAACGATTCACGGTTAGGGGGTATTTTAATGTCTTCAATTTTTTGAATCTGGCCTACAGCATCCCCGTCTAATAATACATCAAGATCAATATCTGTTATTTTAAACCGGTAATTATTGGGATTATTAACCGGGAACAATGCTTCAAAAATAATGGTATCATTTTTAAAACTTACAATTTTTACACTCTCTACATCTTTTATCTCAACCGGTGATACACTGCAACTTGTAGACAATAGCAGAGATAATAATGTAAAAATAATGAGAATAATGCCTCTGTGTTTAATCAATTATTTGTATTTTTAATGTTTAAATTGAGAATAAAGATAATAAACAGACTTTAAACATGAACATAATAATCTTGAAAATATTATAAATTTTTGTCTGTTTTTAATAATAAGGAATAATATAAAACGATATTCCTTGTTATTTTTTTT
>CAZJWE010000197.1:0-6142 GCA_964549265.1 uncultured Bacteroidales bacterium
AGGTCTGGAAAATATTTTGGATGCGAGCAGATTTAAAATGGCATACTTACCAACCTGTCTCTGAAGTGAAAACCATTTCACATTTCACTCAAATAGTTGATGAAGATAAACACGGTTGTTTTTGGGGTTAATACATTTATATATTGTAAATTTGTATCAGGATTTAAAATTATAAAGTGTAAACTTTTTTTAGGACGAGTCACATTGAAACAGTAACAAAAACAGATAATTAAAATGAATATCAGACAAAAATAGACTTTAAAAATATGAAAGAAAATTTTATTAAAGCTTGTTGTATCTGAGAGAATGATTGATAATTATCAAAGAAATGAATTACCAAATATTCAGACAATAAATGGAGTAATCCATAATTATGATACATTGATTAATGACGTTAAAGAATATATAGAAATAAAAAAATAGCAGCGCAATATACAGGAATCTAATCGCTCTGCAAGACCCGGCGAGGATTCGCTTCGCTGAGCTCGTCCAATGTTATTCCCTTTGGTCATGAACTCCCTTTGGTCATGAACTCCCTTTGGTCATGAACTCCCGTTGGTCGGTTCGTCCTCTGTTTCGTGTTGAACTAACCCGGAAAATAAAAAAAAATGAATTGCAGTAAGCCAAAAGGTTTATTAATAATACTTTATATTGATCCCTATCGTTTTGCGGTGAATCGTTCGGGTTAATATATGAGAATTTTTTATAATCGGATTGAATCTCTGTCGAATGTTGTTTAACAATTACTTACTATTTACCATATAAAAAAAATGTATAAAAAATAAATTCATCTGAAACAAAAACGCGTATTTATCGTAACATACGTTGTTTCATCCAAAGGATTGAAGTAACAAATAAAAAATTATACACGGAGGCTGAAAAGTGTAAATAGAGTAGGCATAAATTTAAAACGATTTTATTATGGAAAAAAATGAAAACATTAAATCGGTAACTTTTGTTTTATCTGGTTCCTTACTGCAAATGTTTAATGGAATTGGTGGAGGTTTTTGGAGTACCATGACAGCTATCTTAGGAATAGTTTTATTTTTTATTGGCTTATCGAGATTAAAGGGCGGATTGGATGAGGCCGGTAAGGGAGCTGTTAAATTACTTATTATTGCGGCTATATTGTCAGGAGTTGGATTTATTTTAAAATTAATACCGGTTATTGGAGGTGTTATTGCTTCGGTATTTGTATTGGCAGCCTTTGTTATTCAACTTATTGGTTATATCAAGTTTAAGAGTTCCGATTCTATTGGAGAGATAGGGAAAAGTGGTGTTACGCTCTTATTGGTAGCGATGATCCTTGCTGCTTTTGGGGCATTGTTAGGTATTGTTCCATTCTTAGGTGGAGTTGTAGTATCCATTGTCTCTTTTATAGGGTTAATCTTACTTTTCCTGGGATGGTTAAGAATCCAGGAAGGTTTAATGGAATGACAAAAACATTTAAAATTATTTCAAGGGGGGTCGGTGTTTATAAAACATTGAACCCCTTTGTTATATATAGGAAGAAGACATTGTAAAAAATGGGGATTACTTCATAATTTGCGGCACCAGGATTTCAAATTTTCGCTACATATCTTTCAACAACTTATTTTCCGTTGTCTTTTCAAATGCTTCGAAAAAGGTTACTTGCGTATGGGCTATTTTTTTCAACTCTTCGGTTTGTTCAATTTCAATATCGTCATGCCCTTTTTTATCGAGGGTTTCCATGATATATCTTATGGTTATTTTGTGGATGTCTATAGCAGGCTGAAATGCTTTATCAATATTGTCACTAATGATTTCATTAAAAATATTGGCATCAGTCAATTCAAAAAGGATTTCCCTGACAATTCTGATCGGTAATCCTAATTTATGTGCTATCTCAGATGCAGTAAAAGGTTTACCCCCCTGTTCAAAATTTTGGATCACAGTTTTGGCGATTAATAAGGTTAATATTCGCTTGTAGTAATGGCTGATATTGAGTGATTCCCTTTCATGTTCATACCGTTCGATGTTTTGATTGGCAAAGGAGATTTCGGCCCCGAATAATACCAGTAGCCATGATATTTGTAACCATATTATGAATAAAGGCAGGGCAGCAAAGCTACCATAAATGGTATTGTAGCGCGACATAAGCACCTGAAAATGGATATAGCCCAATTGCACCAACTGGAAAGCAGTGCCTGCAATAATTCCGGCCACGAGAGCAGACTTGTAATTCACTTTGGTATTGGGCATGATGATATACACAAATGTAAAGAGCAGCGATGTAATAACATAAGGAATAATAGTGACTATAATAGTGATCACCTGGCTGAAATATCCTATAATTGTCACTGTTTGAGCTATATCTTTTAACTGTGTTGTAATGAAAACAGCAAAACTACTCGAAAGGAAGATCAATACCGGCGCTATCAGGATAAGCGAAAAATAATCACTGAATTTGCGGAAAAAAGTCCGTGATTGCCTTACTTGCCAAATATTATTAAAAGCTGCCTCTACATGCCCGAGCACTTTCATTACCGCAAAAAATAATACAACCAAACCAACGCCTGCAATAAATCCGCCTTTTGTGTTATCAAGCATTTGGTTGGCAAATTTGATCAGGAAAGTCAATACTTCTTCCTGGCCACTGAAATTATTTATCAATAAATTTTCTACCCTTTTTTCCAGGCCAAATCCTTTGGCAATACCAAATACCATAGCGAGAATGGGGACAATGGATAAGAGGCTGTAAAGTGATAAAGCAGATGCGCGCAATTGAATTTTATCATCTGCAAACCCCTTTGCAGCAAACAAAAATATCCTGATCTGCCGTATCAGGAATGAACGTGCCGGTGATAATTCTTTTACCGGGATGCGCCAAACGTCATGTTTGAGAAAATGCACAGTGTTATGTATATGTTTCTTCATAATCAAAGTCTTTGAACAAATGTAAGCATAAATCTAAAAAGTTTTGTAATAAATTCTATTTTTGTGCCAATTTATGATTATGTTGGATTGTTTTTTAATTAAAATTAAGCTTATACGCTCCTTAAAAAAATTTAAAGACTTTGATTATAAGATAAGCCCATGAAAATAAATATCCTACAGCTCATCGAAGGAGCCCGGCAGGCACGAGGCCTGACAGTGATAATTGACGTGTTCAGGGCATTTACCACAGCTTGTTATGCCATGCATAATCATGCCCAAACAATCATTCCGATAGATGATATTGATAAAGCGTATGCGCTGAAGAAAGAACACCCCGGATATATATTAATGGGAGAACGGAATGATAAAATTCCTGAAGGATTTGATTATGGAAACTCGCCGGCTCATATCGAAAAAGTTGATTTTACAGGGAAAACAATTGTGCATACAACAAGCGCCGGGACACAGGGCATTTATAATGCTACAGAAGCCAGTGAAATTATTACAGGTAGTTTTGTGAACATTCATGCCATCATTCATTACATAAAAAAACAGCAACCTGAAAATTTGTCACTCGTTTGCATGGGATATGCCACAAAACACCCTACATTGGAAGATACATTTTGTGCCGAATACATTTATAATGCGTTAAACAACAAACATACAGATTATAAGGCAATGGTTGAGAAAATGAAAAACGGGCCGGGGACACGTTTTTTTGAAGAAGAAAATCAATCATTTTCACCCCGGAGAGATTTTCAGTTATGTACTCAATTAGGGCTTTTCCCTTTTATATTAAAGGCAGAACAGAATAAAGGTATTCATTTAAAACAAGAAAATGTCATTCTGTCATGAATTGTTAATATAGTGTCTGATAAATTCAAAAAAATAAAAATATTAGAAAAAAACATTTTTTGGCATAAAATATGCTTACAAGGATGCAATAATTTATTTGTCTAACTCAAAAAAATAAAATAGAAAATGGCAAAAGTAAGTGTTAAACCATTGGCAGACCGTGTTTTGATCGAACCACAAGAAGCTGAGGAGAAAACCGAAAGCGGTATCATCATTCCAGATACTGCAAAAGAAAAACCACAGCAGGGTAAGGTAGTAGCTGTAGGAAAAGGAACCAAAGACGAAGTCATGGAAGTGCAAGAAGGTGATACCGTATTATATGGTAAATATGCCGGAAATGAACTTAAATTAGAAGGAAAAGATTATTTGATCATGCGTCAATCTGACATATTGGCTATTGTGTAATCTAAACATTTGTAAAAACTTTAAAAATTCAATAAAAAATGGCAAAAGAAATTTTATATGACATTAAAGCACGTGATGCATTAAAAAAAGGAATAGACCAATTGGCCAATTCCGTAAAAGTTACCTTAGGTCCCAAAGGTAGAAATGTAGTAATTGACAAAAAATTTGGTGCTCCACAGGTAACAAAAGATGGTGTAACTGTAGCAAAAGAAATTGAGCTTCCTGATAATTTCGAGAATATGGGCGCTCAAATGGTGAAAGAAGTAGCCTCGAAAACCAATGATGATGCAGGCGACGGAACAACCACAGCAACTGTTTTAACAAAAGCAATTATTGATGCAGGATTGAAATATGTTACTGCCGGAGCCAACCCGATGGATTTGAAACGGGGTATTGACAAAGCAGTTCGTATCGTTATAGAAAACTTAAAAGGACAAAGCAAAAGCATCAGCCACAGTAGCGATGAGATCATGCAAGTGGCTTCAATTTCTTCAAACAATGACCCTGAAATAGGAAACCTCATTGCCAAAGCAATGGAAAAAGTAAAAAAAGAGGGTGTTATCACAGTTGAAGAAGCGAAAGGAACGGAAACAAAAGTAGAAACAGTAGAAGGAATGCAGTTTGACAGAGGGTATATCTCACCTCACTTTGTCACCAATGCAGAAAAAATGGAAGCTGTTTTGGAAAATCCTTTCATCTTAATCACAGATAAGAAATTGTCAACCATGAAAGATTTGCTTCCTATTCTTGAGCAAATCTCACAATCAGGCAAGCCATTATTAATCATTGCTGAAGATATTGAAGGCGAAGCATTGGCAACATTGATCGTCAACAAGATCAGAGGTTCATTGAAAGTAGCTGGTGTGAAAGCTCCCGGCTTTGGTGACAGGCGTAAAGAAATGCTTGAAGATATTGCAGTGTTGACCGGAGGCACAGTTATATCAGAAGAAAAAGGGTTAAACCTTGAGAATGCTTCTATGGAAATGATGGGGCAATGTGAAAAAATTAATATTGACAAAGAAAACACAACAGTTGTAAATGGTGCCGGTGAAAAGAGCAATATTGACGCACGAATCAACCAAATTAAAAAACAAATCGAAGAAACATCTTCTGATTATGACAAAGAAAAATTACAGGAACGCCTTGCAAAAATGGCAGGCGGTGTAGCTGTAATTTATGTTGGTGCTGCTTCTGAAGTAGAAATGAAAGAGAAAAAAGACCGTGCGCAAGATGCGCTTAGCGCTACCCGTGCAGCAGTTGAAGAAGGCATTATTCCCGGTGGCGGTGTTGCTTTCTTAAGGGCGATTCCTTATATTGAAAATGAAAAAGGAAACAATGAAGATGAAACACTCGGCTTTGCTATCGTAAGAAAAGCACTTGAAGAACCTATTCGCCAGATTGTGAATAACTGTGGTTTAGACGGCTCTGTGGTAGTGCAAAAAGTTTTTGAAAGCGAAAAAGATTTCGGTTTCAATGCGAATACAGAGAAATATGAAAACCTTATTAAAGCTGGTGTTATTGACCCAACCAAAGTAACACGTATTGCACTCGAAAATGCAGCTTCTATTGCAGGCATGTTCCTTACAACAGAATGTGTATTAGCTGAAGAGAAAGATGAAAATGAAGGTGCTCATGCAGGCGGCGGAATGCCTCCAGGAGGAATGGGCGGTATGATGTAAAATCAATTTTTCGTTTTTATCATAAATAATTTAAAGGGCTGTCCAGATGGGCAGCCTTTTTTTTAATATACAAAATCTATATCATATAATGGTTATAAGACAGCAAATGTAACCTGCCCCCCAAGGCGCATTTTAGTTCTGGTTTTGTTTCCCGAGGCGGTGCCTTCGGGGTTGAAATAATGAGAGCTTTCCCATAAAAATATCATAACCCGGTTCATATTATTTTTTCTTGTCTACTGAATTCTTAAATTTTCCACAAAAAATTGCAGTAGTACCAAAAAATTAAAAAAACATTTGCATTTTTT
>CAZJWE010000198.1:0-6112 GCA_964549265.1 uncultured Bacteroidales bacterium
CATGGCGAGCTCCATATGACCATTGAAAAATTAAAAATAAACATATGAAAGACATATCAATAGTTTTATCCGGCCAGGCAGGCCAGGGAATCAAAACACTGGAGCAATTCATTATCCATGCCTTGCGAAAATCCGGACATCATTTTATATCTACCAGTGAAGTCATGTCACGGATTCGGGGCGGCAATAATACCACAGAAATCAGGATTGGTGATAAAAAAATACAAGGATTTTGTAATAAAATTGACGTATTGATTGTACTAAACAATGAGTCTGTATACCGGATGAATGACAGATTGTCAAAAAATACAATCATCATTGGTGAATCCGGCCATATTGAAGATCAATACAAAGAAAAATACAATATCAAGGAGGCACCCATCAATCAGATAGCCAATGATAATGGCGGAAAAATATTAACAAATACTGTAACCTTCGGGTTAATCCTCGGTATGCTTAACATTGATCCTGACAAAGAAAAAGATACTTTAAAGAAGAAATTCAGCTCAAAAGGAGATGAAGTTGTCAATAACAACATTGCTGCTTTGAATGCAGGATACAAAGAAGGAGAAAAAATAACCATTGATTTTTCTCCCAAACCATATGATGACATTAAAAATCAGGCTATCTTAACCGGTTCGCAAGCGGTAGGAATTGGAGCACTGGCCGGAGGCTGCAACTTTATTTCATCATATCCGATGTCACCTTCAACAGGGGTTCTTATTTTTTTAGAAAAGCATGCTGAACAGTTTGATGTTGTTGTTGAACAGGCAGAAGACGAAATATCAGCGATAAATATGTCTCTTGGTGCCTGGTATGCCGGGGCACGTGCTATGGCTACCACCTCAGGCGGAGGTTTTGCACTCATGCAGGAAGGTTTTAGTCTTTCAGGCATCACTGAAATACCAACTGTCATCCATCTTGCACAACGGCCCGGGCCTGGCACAGGCCTTCCTACCCGAACAGAACAAGGCGACCTGGCATTGGCATGGTATGCCGGACACGGTGAATTTCCCCGTATCATTCTTACGCCCGGCCATGTTAAAGACGCTCTTGAGCTGACACACAAAGCGTTTAATCTGGCCGACAAATACCAGGTCCCTGTGATCCTGTTAACCGACCAATATTTACTCGACTCTCATTTTTTAGCAACAAAATCAAATACAAGTGATTTAAAAAATGAATACCATATCAATACAACAGATAAGGCCCATAAAACTTACGAACTAACCAAAAATGGAATCAGCAAAAGAGGTATTCCCGGCCATGGTGAAGGTTTTGTTTGTGTGGACAGTGATGAGCATGACGAATACGGGCGTATCACAGAAGATTTTGATACACGGACAAACATGGTGGATAAACGCTTTAACAAGCAAAAAGAAATTGAAAAAGAAGTGATCGCTCCCGAAATCATCGGTGCTAAAAATTACAAAACATTAGTCATTGGATGGGGTTCGACATATGGAGTGATCAAAGAAGCCATCGAAACAATAGACAATAATGAAATTGGTTTTGCCTATTACAAACAAGTATGCCCACTGCCTGATAATACTGCTTCGCTTATCCAAAAAGCAGAAAAAACAATTGTGATAGAAAATAATGCAACCGGCCAATTTGCCAATATTATTAAAATGCATACCGGCCTGGATGTTGATGAAAAATTACTTCAATACAATGGCATGCCTTTTTCTGTTGAAACCATCATTAAAAAAATAGGAGGCTAAATAATGAGCAATCAATTCGAGTATAAAGAAAACATGGATGTGGCATGGTGCCCCGGATGTGGCAATTTCATGATCCTTCGGAACATAAAAGAAGCATTGGGTGAAATCAATGTTAACCAGCAAAATATCGTGTTTGTCTCCGGCATAGGCCAGGCAGCCAAACTACCTCAGTATCTTAACATACATTATTTCAACGGACTACATGGCAGGGCACTTCCTGTAGCTACTGCTATCAAAGCGTCCAATCCGGAACTAACTGTAATAGCAGAAGGCGGAGACGGCGACATGTATGGAGAAGGCGGTAATCATTTCCTGCATACAATCCGGCGCAACCCCGACATCACTAATATTGTACACAATAATATGGTGTATGGACTGACAAAAGGACAAGCCTCGCCTACCAGTCAAAAAGGATTTAAAACCCCTTTGCAAATCAATGGTGTTCATCTCGAGCCCGAAAACCCTTTAGGCATTGCATTAGCACACGGAGCCACCTTTGTTGCACGTGCTTATTCCAATGATAAAGAATTGTTGCAGAAAATCCTTGTTGAAGCGATCAATCACAAAGGTTATGCATTAGTAGATGTGTTTCATCCGTGTGTCTCATTTAACAAAGTGAATAATCATAAATGGTTCAAAGAGCATACATACCATTTAGGCGATGATCATGATACTTCTGACATACAACAGGCATTTGCAAAAACATTGGATAAAGAGAAACTTCCTTTAGGAATTTTCTACAAAAAAGAAGGCATTAAAACATTTGAAGATTACCTTGAGCCATACTTTAAAGAAAAAACACCTTTGTTTAAACGAAAACGGGATGATAAAAAATGGCAGGATTTAATGAATAGTTTTTAGATTTAATATCATAGCTACCAAATCTTGGTAATAAAAACAAATTTATGGCAAGAATTCATTAATCTGCCTTTCTGATCTCGATGAGTTCCACTTCATATATCAGGGAAGTACATGGGGGGATGAGGCCAGAAGAACAACCTGTTTTTCCAAATGCAAGTTCGGAAGGCAAAATGAATAATGCTTTTTCTCCTTCTTTCATGAGTCCAAGCCCTTCTTCCAATCCCTTAATCAACTGCCATTCATACCCATATATTAATTGAAAGGGGTCGTTACGGTCTTTGGTGGAGTCGAAATATTTACCATTCAAAAATTTGCCTTCATAATGAAATAAAAGGGTGTCATATTTTTCAACTTTTTTGTCATTTCCTTTATTAATCACAATATGATAGAGGCCGGAAGGAGTTGGTTGTGCTTTAATGCCTTTATCTTCAAGATATTGTCTGAGTATTGTTTGTTCATATTGGGCAAAATCTTCAATCCAATACAAAAAAGCTTCTTTTTCTTTTTGATATTCTTGAGCTGTTTGGATATCTTCCATGACAACAGCAATTTTTATATTCATATTTTGTAGACTGTCAGGAGGTTTAGTCCCCAAAGTACCTGAAAAAAAATTATCTGCAGAAAGAATGAAATTGGCTTTATCCTTTTCAGAAAGCAGTAAAAAACATTCTTCTATGCCTCCTTTTTCTTTTGGTTCAGTTAGTTGAAATCTTCGTCTTCCATGAAAAAGGACTGAATCATCCAATGTTTTGTATGTAATGGTTGTTGTAATATAATCGCCATAACGAGGTTTAACTGTGTCTTTGCCAATTTTAACCAATTGATAATAAATCCCATGTTCTAATTTAGAATAACCGGGGTATTTGGACTTTTCTTTACAGGAAAACCAAATCATACTGACAGCTATACAGCCTAATAATATATTTTTCATCTGTTTATTTTTAATTTTTAATGGTCAGATGGAGCTCGCCATGAGTTTAATCTATTGACTTTGAGTAAACCAAATAGCTTTTTAATAATCATGCTCGTGTGTGTCAATTTTTTGTCATGGCTCGGTTCATTCCGGCGCTTTTTTCACATTCAGTACTTTGATTTCATATAAAATAATTGAATAGGGAGGGATTTTTTTACGGTCGCCCGGAAGGCCATGAGCTAAATGAGGTGGCATGATAAATCGTGCTTTAGCACCTTCGCGGAGCATTAAAACCCCTTCTTCCAGTCCGGGTTCTACCCTGCCTTTTCCAATATTAAACCATTGAGGCCCTGTTGTATTCGTTGTGTAACATACAGTCCCATCCAAAAGTTTCAGGTCATATTCAACTTGTATCTGTGTCCCTTTTTCGGCTTGGTCTCCTGTTCCTTTTTCATAGATCATATACCATAAACCCGAACCTGTTGTCTTCATATCCCAGTCTTTACGTTCAACAAACCGTTGTATAATTTCTTGGTGTTCTTTGACCATAAAACGGTTTGCTTTTATATACTCCTGTTTGGTAAACATTTTTTCCTGGGGAGGCTCTTGTTGACCCTTATTTTTACATCCAAATGGAATGACTAAAATAATAAAAATTATATATATATGTATTCTAAATTCCGGATTCTGAATTCTTCTTTTTATATATTCATTAAAATATTTAAACTTCTTGTTAATCATAGATTCAAAGTTTTTTTATATTGTGGTAACACATTAATAAAATAATTTATTGCATCGGAAAGAGAACGATTTGATTCGCCACCTGCTGCATTTTTATGTCCTCCCCCATCAAAGTGTCTCCTGGCGAACATACCTACATTAAAGTCACCTTTAGATCTGAATGACATTTTTATTTGATCTGTCTCTTCAACAAACAAAACAGAAAAGACAATCCCTTTAATACTCAATGGATAATTGACAAATCCTTCGCTATCACCCTTTTGTAAATTATATGTTTCTTTTTCATTTCTGGATATTTTCAGGTATGCTGCTCTGTATTCCTGCATTACTATTAAATTATGACTTAAACAATGGCCAAGCAGGCGCATCCTTTCAGGGGAAAAATTATCATAAATCCTGGCATAAATATCCTCTTTATCAATTTTATATGATAGTAGTTCAGAAATAATCCTGAATGTTAAAGGATTGGAAGAATTCACACGGAAACACAGCGTATCTGTCATAATGCCTGTCAGCAGGCATGTTGCAATATCTTTGTCAATATGTTCTTTGCCGAGTCCGGCAAGTATTTCATATAACAGCTCGCATGTTGAACTGCTACCGGTGTTGGAAAAAGCTAGGTCAAATGTATTGTCAGGTTCCGGATGGTGGTCAACCAATACCATCGTAGCGTTTGAACGTTGCAGATATTCTGTTACAGATCCGGCACGGTCAAATGTATTAAAATCGAGATTAAATATTACATCTGCTTCTTGGATAATTTTTACAGCTTTATTTTTTTGTTTTTCGATGTTAACCACCTGTTTGTATTGAGGAAGCCACGTTAAAAAATGGGATCCTTCGCTTGGAATAATTATATGTGAACTGATCCCTTTATTTTTTAAATACAAGAATAATGCAAGGGATGCTCCAAGTGCATCTCCATCAGGTTCATAATGAGTGACAGCCACAATTTTTTGGGCTTTTTTTATGATTTTTTCTAAATATTTCATTAAATTTACAATAGGATTTTTTAACCTTTTTTTTTAATCCACGTATAAGATACCAAATATAATAAATTCTGAAAATTAGTTGAGGATTGTTTAATAAAACACTAAAATAATATGGAAATGGCAGGGAATTTCACTTTTACAATGATCAAACCCGGAGCTGTTAATCATGAACATATTGGCCCTATTTTAACAATGATTAATGATGCAGGATTCAAAATTATTGCAATGAAATTTTTAAAATTATACCGGGAAGAAGCAGAAGAATTTTATAGTGTTCACAAAGGAAAACATTTCTATGACGAACTGGTTGAATTTATGACCTCTGCTCCGGTTGTTGTAGCTATACTGCAAAAAGAAAATGCTGTTGAAGACTACAGGGAATTAATGGGGTCAACAAATCCAACAGGAGCTCAGAAGGGCACCATCAGGAAAATGTTTGCAGAATCGGTCACCAAAAATGCTGTACATGGTTCAGACAATGACGAAAATGCAGTCAAAGAAGCCAATTTTTTCTTTTCTGAGAGAGAACGCTATCCTAATTATGGGATTGACCATTCAGCACATCTGCTTAAATACAGAACGACTGTCATTTAATATTGATAGTACCAAATCCGGAACGCCGATACTAAGAGCTGAAAGCTCAAAGCTGAAAGTAAAGTCGTGCATAAATTCATATGTTTATTTTTTGTTTTTCAATGGTCATATGGAGCTCGCCATGTGTTTAATCTATTGACTTTGAATAACCTAAACAGATTATTAATAATCATGCTCGTGTGTGTCCAAAAAAAATTGTCATGGCTCGGTTCATATGTTTATATTTTAGGTTCTGCCACGAATTTAATGGTTACTTGCAATTTGTTTATATATTTAAACAGTATTTT
>CAZJWE010000199.1:0-6108 GCA_964549265.1 uncultured Bacteroidales bacterium
GGATAATTATGTGCAAATGCCTGACTTTTCACAGAATTTTAATAGGTATGCGTATTGTTTTAACAATCCATTAATCATTATAGATCCAAGTGGTGAAGATGGTGGCATAATAACTGGTATATGTATATTTGTAGCATGGTTGTACATGAAAAACGCACATGATAATACTCCAGATAGAAATCAAGGAAATCCTGGGAAATGGAACTGGGGATTCTGGAACTGGGGAAAAGACAATACAACAGTAGTCTTTGGTTATAGTACAAATTTCGAAAGCCATACGTTCTATGGTGGAGTAAATGGGGTTGGTGTCGGATATAATACAGTAGAAGGTGTTGGTGTTGGTAATATAAATAATAGTAATGATTTCTATTATCCTTTGTCAACTAAAAATAATATTCTGATTGACTGGAAAAACGTGAATTCTGTAAGAATGTATGCTAGAACAAAAGATAATATTTATGCTGGTGCTGCACAAATAGGCTATGGCGCACCCATTCCTTCCATAACTAGCTTTACTTATTCAGCAAATAAAGATGCTATAACTAAATTTAAAGGTTGGTATTATAATGCACCTGTTTACGAATCTAAAATTCACAATAATGGTACCGCTGTGACTTTACCTCCTGATGGCATATTTGTTGGTGAAGGTGTTTGGGATCGAAGAAATTCTAATGATGATAATTTAATGCTTCTCCGACATGAATATGGACATTGGTTACAATATGAGGATAAGGGAGCGATTTATTATTATACAGTAATTGCTCCTACTAGCCTATTGAGTGCAATGTCTCCCGATTTGAATCATCAGAATACCTGGGTGGAAACAGATGCTAATATGAGGTCTTTCAAATTTCATGATTATCCAACGGATTGGAAGATTGTTGAGTATCCAGTATACTCAACACAAGAAGACAGATCTTTGGAGCACATAAAATATGCTCCTATTTACTTTTTTAACAGATAAAAATTAAACATGAAAAATAATATATTAATATTTTCTTTATTTTTAGTATTAAATGGGTGTGATTTTATAGATGATAGATTTAAAATAATAAATAAATCTGAACAAGGTATTTATTATAGTTATAGTTGTGATTCATTTTTAATATATCCACCTACCAAAAATGGAATATTTAAAACTAATAAAGATGAAAAAAGTTTTGTTTACGGTGATTATGTTTTGCCCGATTCTTCTAGGAATATTATAAAAATAGGAGCTATTAATGCATGGAAAGGTTATTTAAATAGATGCAATAATGAAATTTATGTTTTTATATTTAAAAAAAACGTAATTGAATCATTTGATTGGGATACAATCAGGAAAAATAAAATGTATTCTAAGCGGTATGTTTTTACATATTCAGAATTGGAAAAAAATAATTGGACTATAACATATCCATAATGTACATTCCAAAGCCTAACCGGAGCAAGTGTTTTCCACTTGTGCCTTATAAAAAAAAACGATTTAAAAAATAAAATAAAAAAATAACAACAACATAAACCAGAACATCATGAAAACAACAAAAATCGTTTTAGCAGTAGTATTCAGCATTGTAAGTATTGGCATGTCATGGGGCCAGCAGCGTGTTATCTATGGGTATGATGCAGCCGGCAACCGGGTAACCAGGGATTTTGAGCCGGTAGAGAGTATTTATGAATACGGCACCATTTCCTTAACGCAGGATCAATCTTATGAGTGGACAGCCATTAACCTGATTAATAATTATACAAATCCGGTAATCGTTTTGGGTCCGGCAACACGTAAATATGAAAATGACGAAGTTACATTAAGGGTAAAAGATGTAACTTCCAATTCATTCAACTGTCAGCTGGATGAATGGGAAAATTTAGACGGATCGTATGGAGAAGAAGATTTTTATGATTATTGTTCATTTATTGGCTTAAAAATATTATTTTTATATCAAGGGAATCGAATAATCAAGTAAATCAGGGTTCAGACAATATGCAGTACAAAGAAATAACAGAACAGATTATAGGAGCAGCGATGGAGGTACATAAATCGTTGGGAAATGGATTTCAGGAGGTTATATACCAAAGAGCATTGGCAGTAGAATTGGAATTAAGGGATATAGCATTTGAAAGAGAGAAAGAAATGCCTATTGCTTATAAAGGATGTGATATTGGAACAAGACGGGCAGACTTTTTTGTAGCAGATAAGATTATGGTAGAACTAAAAGCTATTAATAAACTGGAAGATGTACATCTGGCACAAGCTATGAATTATTTGGAAGCTTACAATATGGAAGTGGGTTTACTGTTCAACTTTGGATCAAAAAGTTTGGAATTTAAGCGGGTGCATAATAATAGCAATAATATTACGTGATTTTTGATTAAGAAATGAATAAAAACAAGACATATCGGTTACATTTTACTTTCCTTGTTTATTATATAGCAAAAGACTATGGTGAATATTATACTGGTGCATCAAAAGAAGTGATAATAGCAGAACAGCCTGTATATCTTACCTGCATCAAATCAGGTAATCCTCAAATCAAGAGAATCAAGGTTCAGACAATGAACGGCAGAGTCTACGACCCGCTTTTAGGAAGATTTTTAAGCCCGGATAATTATGTGCAAATGCCTGACTTTTCACAGAATTTTAATAGGTATGCGTATTGTTTTAACAATCCATTAGTATATACAGATCCAGATGGTGAATTTGTAATAATAGCTATTGCTGTTGGAGCTGTAGTTGGTGCATACATAGGGGGTGCTGCAGCTGAAGGTTGGCAATGGAATCCAACAAAATGGGAATGGGATGCTGATACATGGAAAGGGGTTGGCGCCGGGTTTGTCTTTGGAGGTATTGCAGGCGCTGGATTTTATTTTGCAGCACCTGCCCTAAGTAGCGCCTTAGGGGGCACTTTAGGTACGGATATGCTGGCATATTCTTTAACAGGAATGGTGTTAGGAGGAGGCGCTGGTTATCTTTCAGGGTATGTAGGTGGTTATATTTATAGCGACGGGAATAAAGAATATGCAAAAGAAAGTGGGTCATTAGGAATGCTTGTTGGATCTACTATTGGTTCAACTCTTGGTATGTTAGAGGCAATAAGAAGAAATTTTAAAGATTTTAAAGCACCGGAACTTCCTGACATAGAAATGCCAACTGCTCCTCCTATTGAACAGACTGAGGTGCCTTCTTTTAGAACGCCTGTTTATCGGGGTTCTTATTTAGAATTCTCTGGTGAATTAAGCTCTAATAGTTGTGGACAATATGTTGATGGAACATTGACATGGATCGATGTATACTCAGATGGTAGCACAATTTGTGGGCAATCATTGCAAGGAAGATCAGGACCTTTTGGTTATAGAGTTATTCCAAGAGGATTGCATACTTTAAGAGAAGGTAGATATGGTAGTCCTGTACCGAGATCAAGTTATACTTACGGAGGCGTTTCTTTTTTTATTGATACTCATCCAAATAGGTCAATGGAAATACATCCGGATGGTAACAATAGGGGAACTAAAGGATGTATTGGGATCAGAGAAAGTGCTACAGATCTAAATCGATTTTATAACAGTGTTACCCGATACCTCACTACATTTCAAATAATGCTTCTTAATGTAGAATATTAAATCACTAATAATACTATATTTACATGAAAACATTAATATATCTTCTTCTTTTAACAGCGTTAAATATAGATTGTTTCACACAAGAATATTTGGCTGTTTTAAAAAAGGGAATAGAGAGTGCAGAAATTCAAATGTATAATAATAAAGTAGGTGAAATAAATTATAATGATACCTTTTTAGTATATAAAGAAAAGGGTTATTATGGCACGCCGGTTAGAATATGGAAAAAGAATGGGGAACAAGGTTATATAGATACGAGTAAAATTCATTTATTATCCAGCTCATTTTTTAAAATAAAATATTATAAAGAAGAAATTATAGCTGCTTCTTGCACAAAACATGTAGAGGATAACTTTAATTTAATTAATATTGATTATTGTACTCTTGTAAAAAAAGTAATAAATGAGAAAGACTATAATGCGTTAAAAAAATTTTTTTGTTTGAATAAAAAAACAAAAGCTGCTTTATCTGAAATTCATGATGATACTTCTTGGCAGATTATTAATTACTATTCAGACAAAGAATTTTATTCCTTTCTAAGGTCATTAGACGATGAAGAAAAAGGAGAAATTGCCAATCATTTAATGAATCCAATGGTCACATATCCAATTATTAATAATATTGAGAAATATTACAAAAAATATTACCCTTTGACATGGTCAATAATAAAAAAGTATTATAAAAAACTTTAACGCTTGCACCTGGCGCAACCCCCACCTGGCGCAAGTGTTTTTCACTTGTGCCTTTTTAAAAAAAGATTAAATAAAATAAAAAAAATAACAACAACATAAACCAGAACATCATGAAAACAACAAAAATCGTTTTAGCAGTAGTATTCAGCATTGTAAGTATTGGCATGTCATGGGGCCAGCAGCGTGTTATCTATGGGTATGATGCAGCCGGCAACCGGGTAACCAGGGATTTTGAGCCGGTAGAGAGTATTTATGAATACGGCACCATTTCCTTAACGCAGGATCAATCTTATGAGTGGACAGCCATTAACCTGATTAATAATTATACAAATCCGGTAATCGTTTTGGGTCCGGCAACACGTAAATATGAAAATGACGAAGTTACATTAAGGGTAAAAGATGTAACTTCCAATTCATTCAACTGTCAGCTGGATGAATGGGAAAATTTAGACGGCCCGCATGCAGAAGAAGATTTTAGTTATCTGGTGGTAGAAGAAGGAGTGCATAAATTTGGTGATTTGCTGGTGCAGGCCGGGATTGTTGAAAATGTTTATTTTGATGCATCCTTACCTTTTAAACAGGTAACTTATGACCATGCATTTGAATCAACCCCTGTAATTTTATCGCAGATTGTCACGTACAATGACTATGTTACTCTTGTCCCTCGGGTTAAAGATACAGATAGTGAAAAATTTAAAATAATTGTTCAGCCAAGTGAAAATTATCAACATCAAAATTATAGCCTCCAAGAAACAGAAGATGTGGCCTACATTGCCATAGAACACGGTTCTACACTTTTGGAAGACACCTATGTCTTGGAAGCTGACCATACAGGAGATTATGTTTCGAGCAGTAGCTGGTATAATATTTCATATAGCAGCATGAACAATCCTGCTTTTCTGGCACAAATACAAACGTTTGATGGCTCGGACCCGGCGGGTTTAAAGTACAGAAATCTGACAGATAACAGTGTAGAAATTTTATGTGAGGAAGAACGGACTTATGATACAGAAAAAATCCATACAGATGAAAATGTTGGCTATCTGCTCATAGAAAACACACAGATTCAACAGAAAAAGTTACAACTGGAAGAGCCTATAGCATTCACTGATACGACACGTGTTATTCAACAGGATTCCATCACGCCCCAACCCTCTGCTGATGACATTCATATCTACCCCAACCCCAACAATGGCAAATTCACAATTGAGATACACGATGACTTTTGGAACGGCGGAACAGCCCGTGTATGTACCCAGGATGGCTCTGTCATCACCACCTTTAGCATTCATACCAACCGATATGAATATACGATTCCCAATGCCATTCCCGGCCACTATGTAGTGCAGTTCTACAAGGGCAAAAAGCAGTATTCGAGGATTATCACGGTGGAGTAAATGTCTAAACCATGATTTTTTGGATGAGAAATTATTAGACAAACCGGAATAATTTGTTTTTCTGATTAGTTATATCAAGGTTTTACTGCAAATTAAATGGAAAGAATAGAGGATTAGAATTTAGAATTTAGAAGTGTAGAAGTTAGAAGTTAGAAGTTAGAAGTTAGAAGAATAATGTCAAGCTTTCATTGTTTTTCATTCTTCTTTATTTATTGTTAACCCACCTGGCGCAAGTGTTTTTCACTTGTGCCTTATAAGATTTTAAAATTAAAAATAAACAAACAACAATACCATTGCACAACAGGAAACACCAAAGCCTGTAAGCTTACAGGAAGGCAGTATGCATATACAAGTACAGCCCAACCCCACCAAAGGCTATTTGCAGGTAAGCATAACCGGTACAGAAGCCGGCACGCATA
>CAZJWE010000200.1:0-679 GCA_964549265.1 uncultured Bacteroidales bacterium
TGATGCTGTTATTCTCAGGGCCTGTTTCTCCCGATGTTATAGTCGCTCCATTCGGTACTGTCCATGCATAGCTCGATCCACTCGTCAGTGTGACTGAATAGGTCTCGTCTGTAGCATTGCAGTTTGGTGTGGCATTGCCGGTAATGGATAAGGTGGACGGTAAGTCATTCACGGTTACAGTGACATCATCAGTGTCTGTACATCCATTGGCATCGGTTGCGGTGACTGTATACGTTGTAGTGCCGGATGGGATAAATGAAACGTCCTGTTCTACACTGTTGCTCCAGGCGTAACTGCTGCCGCCGGTGGCGCTCAGCGTCACTGGTTCGCCCTGGCATACAGCCGTGTCATTGCCAGCGTTGGCATTAGGCAGGCTGTTCACGGTTATATCTTGTGTTGCACTGTTGCTACAGCCATTGCCATCGGTATATTCATATGTAATGGTATGGGTGCCGCTGCCAGCTGCTGAAGGATCAAACGCCGGGCTTGTGGTGATGCCCGTGCCGCTGTAGGTGCCACCGGAAGGGCTGCCCTGGGTCAGATCAAAGGATGATGCATCTTCGCATACAGAGGATACAGCATCAAAGGTTACGGTGGGAATGTCATTTATGGTAGCTGTAATAGCTGTTCTTGAGCCGGTAGTACAACCATTGTCTGTAGCATCTACATAATAGCTGGT
>CAZJWE010000200.1:779-6106 GCA_964549265.1 uncultured Bacteroidales bacterium
TTGTGCCGGATGAAGATGTTGCGCCAAGGTCTACGCTGCCTTCGCCACAGCGGGAAGCATCGGTCGTGCCGGTGATCGTGGGTATTTCATTGATGGTTGCTGTCACCTCTGTTCTTGAGCCGGTAGTACAACCATTGTCTGTAGCATCTACATAATAGCTGGTTGTGCTGCTTAGGCTCGGGGTTGTATAGATGGTGCCCGTCTCCAGGGAGCTACCTCCTGTTGAGGAGGAATACCAATTAATTGTGCCGGATGAAGATGTTGCGCCAAGGTCTACGCTGCCTTCGCCACAGCGGGAGGCTGCGGTGGTATTGGTGATCGTGGGAACTTCATTCACCGTTACCTGCACATTATCAGTAACAGTACAATTATTGTCATCTTCTACTGTCACTGTATATGTTGTTGTTTCGGTTGGTGAAACTGTTGGATTGGCTACTTCTGAGGGATTTGTACCGACAGAGGCACTCCAGGTATATCCAAGTGTTCCTGTGCCACCGCTTCCTGTGGGGCTTCCGCCTATTTCAACAGATTCACCTTCACATATTGAGGTATTGCTGCCTGCACTGGCAATTAATTCGGAAGGTTCGTCTACTGTATAGGTAGCTGAATCTTTACACCCTTCATTATCTTGAACAACCACTTTGTAATCGCCTGCTGTCAGGCCGGTTTGGTTATTTTTGTCTTCATTATTTGTTCCGGAGCCATTGGTTGTCGTCCAGGCATAAGAATATGGCGATGTGCCATTTTCTACGGTGATGTCTATAGCTCCATCACTGCCATCATAGCAATTCACATCTGTTATGGTGTTTCCTGTGATCATTTCGGAAGGACAAGTAGTACAATTGATGTCTACTACAACCGGTTTAACTTCTGCGCAAGCACCATCCCCTAATTTTATGTAATAGGTGCCATCAGAGGTTACACTGTCGGGCCTGCTGAGTTCTGTTGTGGCGTCTGCATCTTCCCAATAAGTCAAACTCTGACTACCTCCGGTATTAAAGGTTGTATCTCCCAGGGCAACAAGCCTGAAATATAAGGTGTCAACACTAACTTCTTCTGGACTGGCAAAGTTAAGTCGGTCTATTATGCTTAAATCCACATTCCATGCTCCTGAAACATCAAATACAAATGTCTGCCAATCTGTTGTAAAATCAGCAGAATATTGGCTTGCTGTACTGTTGTCATCGGGATCTTTAAGTCTCATCTGCATAGTAAATGCAGTGGTCGATTTTGCTTCAAAATATACTATAGGGTTTCCTGAAATATCAATTGTTGTGCTGTCTAAAACCAAATCGATACCTGCCCATTGCCGGCCTGCTTTGGTTATTTTTAACATATCATTGTTCTGTATTATTTCACCATCTGCCCAGTCAACCTGATCCCATGAAAAAACAGTATCGGTTCCATTTACTTTACATGGCTGAGTTCCTTTAAAATAATCAATGAATGATGTGTCGCTGTATTCATACCATTTAGAATCCTCTCCACCAGTACTACCGTCTGTTACAGCCGGGTCGGTTAAATCAACAGACGGGCATGCCGGATCCGGGTCGGTAATGGTCAGAGTTGGCGCTTCCTGTACTGTGATGTCTACATTGTCGGTATTTTTACATTCATTTGCATCGGTCACAGTAACAGTATAAGTACCGGATGCTGAAGTGGTGACTGAAGGAATCGTCGTATCTTTTTCTGTTGAGCTAAAACTGTTGGGCCCGCTCCAGTTCCATTGGGCAGCCTCCTCTCCAGTTTCATTCAGAGATAGGTCATTCCCTGAGCATATAGTATCATCGGTGCCAGCATTTGCCGTAGGAAGCGAGTTAACCGTTACGTGAACATCATCTGTTGGAGCTGCGCTGCACCCTGAACTGGTAACAGTAACTGTATAGGTGGTGCTGCTACTTGGAGACACTGTAATGGTTGCTGTTGTTTCGTCTGTAGACCATTCATAATTGTCCCCGCCACTGGCTGTTAAGTCAACACTTTCGCCATTACAAATTGTTTGGTTTGAACCTGCTTCAGCTGTTGGTGCCTCATTTACCGTTACAGTGACATCATCTGTGGAAGTATTATCATTATCATCAGTAATGGTCACTGTATAAGTGCCAGCCGCTGATGTAGTGGCATTTGCAATGAAAGGCTCTTTTTCTTCTGATGTAAAATCATTTGGCCCGCTCCAATTCCAGGTTACTGCATCGCCTCCGGTTTCTGTTAATTTAATTGTATCATTTTCACATACAGGTGAATTACTACCAGCTATTGCTTCTATTGAACAGCTACTATTACTATATACAATTAATAAATCAACATTTGGCCCATCACCATCGGCAGTTAACCTGATGACGTTATCTCCTGAAGAGACTGAAATATTAAGGTAAACGGTATCCCAGTCACTCCAGCCACCGGTCGGACTAAAAGTAACTGACCCTGCGGAAGTACCATCCACCGAAACATTGCCTTTCCTGTCAGAGGAACCGCCGTTAGCATATTTTATCCCCAGTGTATCCGTTCCTGTACAAGTAGCTGTATAAGTCCATTCAGCCCATGTGCCATCAGCTCCGTAATCAAGGTAGGTTCCATCAGCTAGTTGGCCAGACACCTCTGACACATCTGCATGCTTGTCGTCATAATCCTCGGCCTGGATGACGTCACCGCTACTAGTTCCTTTTTTCACTTTCACTTCTTTTTTAGCGTAGAAATTTTCGTCATCATACACAGCTTCTACTTTTAACCTCATGAACCTATCCATGCCACTAATGTCTACATCACAAGTATAGGGCGATGTATTATCTTCCCCCAACTTAGTGTCGCCATCGTAAAACACCACCTTAGACAGGCTGCCATAGGTAGCGTTGCTGGCATCAACCGAAACCTCAATCGTAAAATCCTCGGTTTGCATCACCCCAGTGGGGCTGGTTATTTCCACGTTTGGCTGATTGGCCTTCATATCCCGCTCGTATTGTAAAATGGAAGGTATTGCCGGGGAGGGTTTTCCCGGGTCGCTGTATGTTTCACTTACAACCACGTTGTTGTTATCCGTCAAGGCATCCCCTACATTTCCTGTTGTCCTGTTCCACATTTTTGAAGCGGGTATGCCATAAAACTTGTTGTCCTCGAATATGATGCTTTCGTAATGGGTGTCTTCGGAAGCAGAGTATTCTAAATTGGTGGTGTCCCAGCCTTCGTCCCAGAAACGCACGCCATATTCCTTATCCTTGCCCGAGTAATTCTCCATGGCGATGTGGTTGCCCTTAAAAACAAGGCCATCGGCGTAATCCCCTATCAATATTGGTGAATTCTGATCATAATTTTCTATCTTGTTGTATGCCCAAATCCAGTTGTCAGACAGTCCCCCGGGTCTTACACTTTCACATTGGGGCCTGTCAATTTCAATATCGCAATTGTATATTACCTGCCCATGTAAATGGGGCTGGTGCCCTGTATAAGGATCATTGAGCCTATTGGAAGACAAAGCGTTCAGTCCACTGGTCTCCGTGCTGGCATCCTTGAATATTGTACAATTCTCATACAGGTTTTCCACGGTCCACCCCCCGTGCCAATCACCATTTTGGCGGGTAAAAGTGCTGTTTCGGGTCACGCAACCATTGGCACTGGCTTGAAAAACGGGGGCGTGGCGCAGGCTATCAACGGTTACATCCTCCACCAGTCCATCGGCGGTACCCCATTGCACCAAATACCCATTTCCTCCGCCGCCACGGTTCCAAGTATATTGAACATCTATATCGCGGACTTCTACATTCTTGGCCTTCGTGATATTGTAGGGTAACGACCCGGCCCTGATAAATTTAACATCCTGTATCCAACACGCGTAAACAGATTCAAAAGAAATACCGGAAGTTTCCATCTTGTCATAAAATTTTTCCGATGTTATGGTCATTCCCTCTACCCCGCAATTCCGAATCATTTCCATGGGCCGTACAAAAGACCCCAATGTAGTGTTAAGATCATCCGGTTTTTTAAAACTAAACCTTATGGGTTGCGAAAGTATAATGAAATTATCTTCAACCGATTCAATCAAATAATAACCCGTGTGGGCAAAACTCCAATCTATGCCCTCTTCATATAAAAGATACTTTTTACGGTAAAAATCATTGGTCGTGATCATGTCATCGTTATGAACATACAACTTAATAAAATCTCCCGCACTGAATATGGAAGCATCAGATATTTCTATGACCCTGTCGCCTTTTTCTACATCGGCCATGATGTATTTGGAATTACCCTGGTGGCCACCACCGGTAAAGACAAAAGCAGCGCTTTCATGATCATTTACAGACAAGTTAGTTATGTTAATGTTGGTTTTATCAATACCAGCACCGCGTATCACGATATTGTCGCTTGTGATTTCCACCATGTCATCGAAGGAATAATCACCCTCGGGGAGGTACACTATACCCTCTCCTGCTGCTTCGGCATCATCTACTGCCGCCTGTACCGCTGCACGGTCAAAACCTGAAACCGTATATGTATTACCAGGAGGGTTTGATGGAATGCTATCCGGCATTCCTGCATATGTAAAATCGGGATATTGTAATCCCTCGATCAAAAAATCCACTCCATTTGAATGGTTTTGGTTAAATGCCAGCAATGGAACTAATGCCAGCATTGTAACTGATAGAAATAATTTATTTTTCATAATTTATATATTTTTAAAATTTAATATTTTACAATCAATAATTAAAGAAAGGCGAGAGACATAAATCCCTCACCTTTACTAACTAAACTAATAAACTAACTTAAAATGACGCCTAACACTACTAACTATCTTTACTGGACAATTAATCTTAAATTTTGCCGTTCGTTTTCTGTATTGATTTGAATGAGATACATTTTGGCTATCATTTAGTGTCCATCCGGTGTTTTCATCAGCACCGGAAATGGTGACATTATCATTTCCATATACCTGAAATACGATAAGACTGCCAGACAAACCTGAATTTGCAGGTGTAACTGTTTCGCGGTATGTTCCCGCTTTTACAAATACGATATCACAATCATCTGCAATATCTGCAACAGCCTGTATTGTCTCAAAAGGTAACGCTTCTGTTCCCGGGTTGGAATTATTATCATTCGGATCCTTTTGAGCAACATAATAATTTATGGCGAATACATTAAAATGTATCATTGCAGTTAAAAAGATGAGGTAAACTATTTTCATAGATTATTTTGTTTTTTGCAACAATAAAAAAGTAGTTTAACAAATATATTATTAGTTCGTCCAAATAAAAAAACATGAGGAACTCCTCTTGACATAACTGGATATTATGGAGCATGCTGCCCCCACCCGTAACGGAATAAAATATGAATTT
>CAZJWE010000201.1:0-6089 GCA_964549265.1 uncultured Bacteroidales bacterium
TTTTTTACGCTGTCTTCACCGGATGGGTGCCCGGCTGCGGAGTCTCATGCACGAGCTTCCCCCAAAATGGTTGTGCTATATTTTTGAACTTTCAGCTTTTAGCTCTGTTATATGGACTTATGCAGCACCAAGTGTTTTGAGCTTTGAATTTGGGTTTATTGCTTGCCGTATTGTAGTTTTTTAAAACAAATTAGGATATAATAAAAATATCAAATATATTTGAGCCGGTTTTTGGAATTTACCATTCAAAAATCATGTTTTTGAATGATAAGTGTCCATGAAGTCAATAAAATAAAAATTTAAACGAGTGAAATATACTATGAAAAATTTATTACTTAGTTTATCCTTTAGTGTTGTTTGTATACAGGTTTATCCACAGGTTGCAATCCCTTATAATAACGATACATTATGGGTGCATCCTGTTGACAATAGTAGTGGTATCACCTGGGGCGCTGGTGGGCTCGATATCACAGACGGCAACGGGGCAGAAAGCGACAGCAACGGCTATGCCAATACCCAGGCCATCGTAGCAGAAATAGATACCGGCGCAGCTTATTTGTGTGATACCTTAACAGCTTATGGGTATAATGACTGGTACTTGCCTGCAAAGGTGGAACTGGATAGTTTGTATCAGAACCGAAATGCCATTGGTGATTTTATTGCGGACGACTATTGGAGTAGTACTGAGGACGGCAGCAGCACCGCGTGGTACCAGTACTTCGGCAATGGTAACCAGAACTACGCCAATAAGAACTACTTCTACCGAGTCCGTTGCGTGAGGAGATCTCAACAATTTAACAATTTAACCATTTCTTTGGACACCCTGATCGACATTACCTGCGACACTTGCCAAAATGGTGAAATACATATTACTGCAGCCGGTGGCATTCCTCCATATACCTTTTCATGGAGCAATGGCAGTACTGACAGTGTGTTAACAACACTGGACAGCGCTGGCAGATACATGCTTACTGTTACGGATTATGCATTTAACACAATTTCAGATACTTTTTACATTCGTCATTTCGATACCATCATAGACCCGCGGGATGACAAGGTGTATAAAATCGTGAAAATAGGTGATCAATGGTGGATGGCGCAGAACCTGAATGCAACCAAATATAGTGACGGAACGGATATTGAGAATGTAACAGGAGAAACCGCTTGGAGCAATTTATCTGGTGGTGATAAAGCCTATTGTTATTATGATAATGACTCTTCGTCTTATGCTGCTAAATATGGCGCATTATATACATGGGCAGCCGCGATGAATGGCGTCGGCAGCGACACGGCAAACCCGAGCTCTGTGCAGGGCGTATGCCCGAATGGTTGGCATTTGCCAAGTGATAACGAATGGAAACAACTGGAAAGAAACCTCGGGATGAGCAAAGCCGAAGCTGACGGAACGAGCAGCCGGGGAACAAACCAGGGAAGCCAATTGGCCGATAGTGCATACTTATGGAATAATGGTGCACTGGAAAATGATGTTGTATTTGGCATCACCGGCTTTACTGCAATACCGAGTGGTAAACTTTGGTATACAGGGCTATTTGACGAAGTCAACCTGAGCGGATATTTCTGGACTTCCTCGCTTGATGGTAACGAATATGCTTGGAATCGTTATATTTATTATAATGAAAGCGGAATTAACAGGAGTAGTACAACAAAAACCATGGGTTATTCTGTACGCTGTGTAAAAGATATTGTGATAGATGAACCATTGGCTATAGAATTTGATACGGTCATTCATGTTTCCTGTTATGGAGAACAAGACGGGGAAATTCATCTTTCGGCAGAAGGCGGCACGCCCCCTTATTCTTATATTTGGGGAAATAAATATCCGGATACCAATAGTATGACAAATCAGACAGGAGGAAGATATTGGGTAACGATCACAGATGCAGTGAATGACAGCATTGTTACTTCATATGATATTAATGAGCATGAAGCTCCGGAATATGATGTGACAGTAACCCCCGTTGCATGCCACGGGGATAGCACCGGAAGCATTAACCTGAACTTATATTTTGACCCGAATATCTTTATATGGAGCAATGGCGAAACAACACAAAACATATCAGGAATCCCGGCCGGGAATTACACGGTTACAGTAACAGATTATAGTGGATGTGATGTAATCATTAAAAAAGCCGTACTGGAACCTTCAGCATTAATCATCAATAGCTCAGTAATAAACATTGGTTGCAATGGTGTGGAAGAAGGAGCTATTGACCTTTCTATAGCAGGCGGGACACCCTCATACACGTATTTCTGGAACGATTCCTCAACAACCCGTGACCGTACTGCTTTGTCTGCCGGCAATTATTCTGTTACAGTAACAGATTCAAATAACTGTACAACATTCCGGAGTTTTACAATATCCACTACTGAAAGTATTGTCGCCAGGGCAGGGGAGGACAAACGTGTATGTCCCGGCCGGCAAGTCTCCTTAACAGCATCAGGAGGCGACTCTTACGCGTGGAACACGGGAGCTGAAACACAAACTATTAATGTTTCACCGCTTATCACAACACATTATATTGTTGAAGCAGAAAAAAACGGGTGCACAGATTATGATACGGTAACAGTATTTACCGATTCATCGTATTGTTTTGCCATTGATGTGCAAACGGACAATGCAACATGCGGACAAGCCGACGGGACAGCAACACTGGATATACAGGGAGGCGCCAGTCCGTTTGATATTCAATGGTCTACCGGTGATACTGCCATGTCGCTAAGTACATTGCAAGCCGGGCAATATAATGTACAGGTGAAAGATGCACATGATAATGTAACATTTAAAACATTCGTGATTAACAATACCTCGGCCCCGTCATTATCCGGTTCGGTTACAGATGTATCCTGTTTTAACGGTTCCGATGGTTCCATAAACCTTACTGTTACCGGCGGAACAGCGCCGTATCAATACACCTGGTCTACCGGGGCTGTCACAAAAGATATTCAAAACATGGGAGCAGGTTATTTTGAAGTAGAAGTAGAAGACCAAAACGGATGCCTGGTGTTTGGAGAATATCTGATTGATGAACCCGATCCGATGATCACTGAAATAATGACAACAAAAGCCTCTTGTTTGGCAGATACAGGGAGTATTCATGTCTCTGTTTCCGGGGGTGCTTCACCTTATAACTATACATGGTCGAATGATTCTGTGGGGTCAACAATAAATAGCCTGGGCATTGGAACTTATACAGTGACCATCATGGATGAAAATAATTGCAAAAAAACAGCAACCACTTCTATAAGCAGTACTGATGGCCCGGTAATAAGCATTGATTCGATTGTGAATGCAACCTGTAACATGGATAATGGCAAGGTTTATACTTCGGTAACAGGTGGAAGCTCTCCTTATGAATACAGTTGGAACAATGGCGTAACAGACCCGAATCTTTATTATGCCGGAGCGGGCCTGTATGTTTTAACTGTAAAAGACCAAAATGGTTGCCAGGGTATTGCAAGTGCCCAAATAGATGTTGAACCGGTTGTGCCTCCCCAAATTTGTATTGTAACAACAGATAGTATTACAAATCATAATATAATTGCCTGGGCCTATGATGAAAATCCCGGTGTGTTGGCATATACTATTTATAAGGAAGTGCGCGCCGGAACATTCCAGGCAATAGGTACAATCAGTTCAACAGGAGACACTGAATTTGAAGACTCTCTGTCCAATCCCATGATCAGGAGTTACAAATACAAGCTATCGGCACTTGATGCATGTGGTAATGAGAGTGAGCAAGGTGTTTCACATAAAACCATACATCTTTCCGCAGGATTAGGATTTCAAGCCAATTCGGTGAATCTGATGTGGGATAATTATGAAGGGTTTTATTATGATGCCTATGAAGTCTATCGTTATTCTGCATCACTGGGGTGGCAGTTGGTTGAAGCCATTCCCGGATATCCCGAAGATGTGTTTAACAGCTATACAGATGTGGATGTGCCTGAAGATATCCTGCATTATATTATTTCTGTAGACAAGGGAAGTATTTGCCGGGTAACTGGAGAGAAAGCATCCGGCGGCCCATACAGCAGGTCCATCTCCAATCTTGAGGATAATAGGTTAAAAGAAGATAACATATTAGAACATCATGCAAATCCGATGTCTTTAACTGTGAGCCCCAATCCTTCAGGTGGAGAGATAAATATATCGTATGTTTTGCAGAAACAAGGAGAAGTATCCATTGAGCTATTGGATGTTTTTGGCAGGAAAATTTCAGATATCATGATTCAACATTATCCGGCAGGAAAGCATACAATTGAATATACATTGCCGCATCCAAATATGTATTTTATCAAATGCACAACCAACGGGCTTGTTTCTGCTCAAAAAGTAATATGCCAATAGATTGAGAGAAACTGGAGCATGTTTAGGGCTTTGTGTTTTTATATAATATTGTTAAAGCATTACAGATAAAAAAGAAAATCAGTTTGTTTATTTTTATGAAAAAATTGTATATTTGCAACATGAATTACAGTAACCCAGGTTACTGTAATCGAGGTTACCGTAACTTAATATGTGGTAAATGTAATGAAATTTTATAATAGAGAGCAAGAACTTAATATATTAAGGAGGGCAAAAGAATTATCTGCAAGTTCCTCACGAATGACAGTGGTAGTTGGAAGGAGGCGAGTTGGCAAAACGAAATTAATCATTAAATCGTCTGAGGACGATATAATGCTATATTTTTTTATAGCACGGAAAAATGAAAAGTTACTTTGTGCTGAGTTATCAGAGCAGATACAGGATAAATTGGAAGTTAAATTATTTGGAAGTATAGAGCGTTTTTCAGATCTTTTTGAGTTCTTAATGCAACAGGCTAAGACAAAACAATTTACTTTGATTATTGATGAATTTCAGGAATTGAATCGTGTAAATCCATCCATATTTAGTGATTTACAAAAAATATGGGATATCAATAAAGAGGCCACAAAAATGAATTTGATTATAAGTGGTTCAATATACTCAATGATGACAAAGATTTTTGAACAATCTAAAGAACCATTATTCGGACGTGCGGATGAAAAAATTCATTTGAAACCTTTTAATGTTAATGCTTTAAAACATCTTTTTTATAAAGAAAACACAAAAGGGACACATAAGGACTTATTGGCTTTTTATTGCATAACCGGGGGAGTCGCAAAATATGTAGAATATTTTGTTGACAGGAGTGCTTATTCATTAAATGAAATGCTGGATTTAATCTTACAGGAAAATTCGATTTTTATTGATGAGGGCATGAACGTTTTAATCGAAGAGTTTGGGAAAGACTATGCTGTTTATTTTTCAATTCTCACATTAATAGCTTCAACAAAGACAGGCAGGAATGAAATAGAGTCAATATTAGAACGAAATGTTGGAGGATATTTGAACCGGCTTGAAAAAGATTATGCTATTGTACAAAAAATGAAACCGATTTTTTCAAAACCCCAAAGCAGAAAACAGAAATATGCCATCACAGATAATTTTTTAAATTTCTGGTTTCGGTTTATTTATAAATATCGAAGTGCTGTTGAGATAGGAAATTATCAATACATTAAAGATATTGTGAAACGGGATTTTGAGAGTTTTTCCGGCCGTTTTCTTGAAAAATATTTTCTTGAAAAAATAGCATTAACAGGAAATTATAATGATGTTGGCACGTATTGGGGGAAGAAGAATCAGGATGAAATTGATATTATAGCTGTAAATGATGCTAAGAAAGAAATTCATTTTGGAGAAGTAAAACGAAATAAAAATAAAGCATCTATGAATGGTTTAATTCAAAAATCTGCCACACTTCAGCAGATCAAAGGAAAACATTATAAAACCAGCTATAAAATATATTCTCTGGAAGATATGTGATTTGGGATTGATTAATTTATCATTGCTCTATTGTGATACATGGTTGATAAATTTATGCCTTGCATCTTATTCATTATATTTGTTTTTTGAAAGAAAGGAATTATTAGAAGTCCCCTTAAGCTAACCTTGTCTCGATTTACCCCGTGAAAAATATAATTTAACAGGGTGAGGTGCACTGGCTCCGAGCTCTCGGAGTCAGCCGCCTACTCGATTATAGCTAGTG
>CAZJWE010000202.1:0-6015 GCA_964549265.1 uncultured Bacteroidales bacterium
ATTTTCATTGTCTATGAAAAACTCTGAAAATTTTGATGCGAAGGAATTATTAGAAATCCCCTTAAATTAAAACATAATTTTATTTTTTTTATTTTGTGCTTTTATGTTTTTTTTATTTAATCACAATCAACGCAGTAGGGTCTAACACCCTAAATGTAAACGATTCGGTAATGAATAATTGCACGGTTTTAGAATTGTGGGTTTCATATCCTATGGCCAGGTCACTGCCCAGTGTGAGTTCAAAACTGCCTTCTTGTTCAGAGATCATGTATCCTTCGTTTTTTAAGAAAGGAGATACAATGATTGAACCGCCTGTTGTAGCTTTAATGACATTTTGCAGGGGTTGTCCGCCTTTGACGTGGGAGATGATCTCTCCCCATTTTTCTTCGGAAAGCACCAGTGAAAAAGGCCCGTCAACGCCAACATTTTTAAATTCATTCATCCCGGTTGCCACCTCTTTGAGCCAGTCATCGGGTTTTTCAGGAAAATGAAGCGGATGATGTTCAGAGCTGTCTTTAAGCCCGGTGATTCCGGCCTCTTTAAATCCCTTGTATATGGCATTTTCTTCAAATTCAGCTATGGATTTAGCGGCTTTTCTCACAGGGTCTAAATCAATGTTTTCTTCACCCCGTATGATGTTATCGAGTTCCCATATATTTAATTCAAACTGCACGCGGGCTTCAACCAACGGTTGTACCTGGTTAATGCCATATTTGACACTACCTTTGCCTTTGTCATTTATATTTAACCGTCCCAATGAAATGGCTCCTTTGTCCCATCCATGCGGGCCGGAGACATCAACAAATTTGCGTGCAGATAACACGTTGTTCAATACTGTTTTGGCTTCATCATTAATTGCATCCCACGCTTTTGACGTGATGGGTGCCAGTTCTTTTTTTAAAATATCCATGTGTTTTATCCTCCTTTTTTTATTTACTTATTTTATTAATACCTAAATCATTCGAAGACGATTGCTGTCCTTCTCCGCCTTCTTCTGCTTCTTCTATTTCTGTTACATCTTTTTCAGTAAACAGATACGTCCGAAGTGCTTCATCCCATTCGGGCATATTCCGTCGAAGCCATTCAAGGGTCATGCAGGCATGTTCTATTTCCTCATCCCTGTTGTGTGCCATGATGTTTGACAAGTGCTCATCATTGCTTGCCTCCACGCGCTGATGATACCAGCTTACTGCTTCAATTTCTTCTTTCATACTAGTCAGTGCACGGACAAAATTCCGGCCCTGTTCTGTTAATTCATTAATCGGTTCATGATAATAATCACTCATAATAATTCGATTTTTGTTTTTAATTATAATGTTAAAAATAACAAAATTTATTGTTTTGTTTATTTTATTCTGAATTTTATATTATTTTCTTCTGATTTGTTTAGTTAATCATTCCTTTATCAGCAAAACTAAAATAATCATGATCAGAAAGAATGACGTGGTCTAAAATAGATATGTCCATAGTCTTTCCGGCATCATATAATTTTTTTGTTATTTCAATGTCTGATTTGCTTGGGGATGTATTCCCGGATGGATGATTATGGCATAAAATAATAGATGAAGCTCTTGCCTCAAGGGCTTTCCGGAAAATGATCTTTACATCTATCACTGTGCCGGCCATTCCTCCCTGGCTGATCTTTTGACGTTCAATGATTTTATTTGCCCGGTTGAGCATTAAAACCCAAAATTCTTCATGCGAAATATCTCCCATCAAAGGCTGAAAGTATTCATATACTTCATGGCTGGTTGTGATCTTTTTCTTGTTTAATATGTCGTCTACTTTTCTTCTTCTTCCGAGTTCTAAAGCAGCGATAACAGATATGGCTTTGGCCATGCCTATTCCTTTAAGTTTTGTCATATCTGTTACACTAAATTTTCCAAGCTCATTTAGATTGTTATTTGCTGATGTTAATATTTTTTGGGATAAGTTAACAGCAGACTCGTCAAGATTTCCTGTTCTGATTAAAATAGCGATCAACTCTGAATTACTCAATGCAGATGCTCCTTTTTCTAATAATTTTTCCCTTGGTTGGTCGTCTTTAGACCAATCTTTTATACTGAGTTTATCCATAAATGTATGTTATTATTACACTATAAAAATAGTAAATTTCTGTTGACGAAGCGGATTTTACAAAAATTAACTCCTGATTTTTTAAAATTTATTTTTTACAAGTGCGCCAATTTTAGCGTATCTGCTGCGTTGCGAAACCCTTGAAACAGGCCGCTATATCGTCTGGTTTCGACGCCTTGCATCTGCACAAAGCTAATAGCATGAATTTTCCGGGTTAATTATCTCTTCTGATTCTGATATTTCAGCCGGGGTGATATAAATTCCCCTTATTATGTGTAGAAAATATCTCAAGCATTCTTTTCCCAAACAGCAACAACCTCTCATGCAAATTATATGGCTTTTTGTTTTCTTCTAAAAGAAATGGTGTACTAAAAGATCGCTTAGAAATAGTTTCCTGTATTTAATTTTATTATTTTTGGATTCAATTTATTAAATTTCAAGTATGCCCATTATCACCTCAATATTAAACTGGATTAATTTTAAACGTATCTGGCAAATGGATATTTTTAAGAAGTATCCTGTTTCAGCTCAACAAGAAGTATTTTTTGGATTAATAAACCAAGCCAAGTCAACGGAATGGGGAAAAAAGTATAAATATTCCAGCATCAAGACAATTGAAGAATTTCAAAACCTTGTTCCGCTTCAAACGTATGAAGACCTGAAAGTATATATTGACAGAATCCAAAACGGAGGAAAAGATATACTCTGGCCGGGCCAGACACGATGGTTTGCTAAATCATCCGGGACAACATCGGATAAGAGTAAATTTATTCCCGTAAGCAAAGAATCCCTCAAAGAAAATCATTTTAGAGGAGCCAGAGATGTTTTAGCATTGTATACCAATAATTTTCCAAGCAGTGAAATATTTTCAGGAAAAGGATTGACGCTGGGAGGCAGTCATCAAATCAATCAAATTAATAATAAATCTTTATTCGGTGACCTTTCTGCTATTTTAATTGAAAATGCCCCTTTTTGGACAAGCCTCATCAAAACGCCGCAGAAAAAAATCGCTTTAATGGATCAATGGGAGGAGAAACTGGATAAGATCACCAAATCCACGATACAAGAGAACGTCACAAACATAGCAGGGGTTCCTTCATGGAATCTGGTTTTGATAAAACACATATTGGATTATACAGGCAAACGCAATCTGCTTGAAATATGGCCTAATCTGGAATTATTTATTCATGGAGGTGTGAGCTTTGCCCCGTATGTTGAACAATTTAAAAAAATCATTCCTTCCGATTCTATGAATTACCTGGAGACCTATAATGCATCCGAAGGTTTTTTTGCTATACAGGATTTGCCCGAACGCGATGATATGTTGTTGATACTGGATTCAGGGATTTTTTATGAGTTCGTCCCTTTTGAAGACCTGCATAAAGAAAAACCTCCCGCTTATCCTATTGAAGGTGTAGAAAAAGGAAAAGAGTATGCTATGGTCATATCAACAAATGGAGGATTGTGGAGATATATCATTGGAGATACCATCCGGTTTACTTCTACATACCCTCACCGTATCATTATATCAGGGCGAACCAAGCATTTTATCAATGCTTTTGGAGAAGAGTTGATCATAGATAATGCTGAACGTGCTTTAAAATCTGCATGCATAAAGACCAATGCCGAAGTAAGCGAATACACTGTAGCTCCTGTTTACATGGATGATCAACAAAAAGGGTCGCATGAATGGTTGATTGAATTTGATACGCCGCCTCAAAATGTGGAGTATTTTATGTCTTTGATTGATAATGCATTAAAGTCGTGTAATTCGGACTATGAAGCCAAGCGGTATAAAAATATTACCCTGGATGCTCCCAGGTTGAATGTGATGCCCAGTGGAACATTTTATAAATGGTTTAAAAATAATAATAAGCTGGGGGGGCAAAACAAAATCCCACGATTATTTAATACACGAAAATATGCTGAAACCTTAATCAAAATTAAGAATGAAATGCATTAAAAAAGAATACAGAATACAGAATTCAGAATACAGAAGAGGGTTGAGAGATATGTGTGAAGTGTGTGTTTGTCAAGCAATTTTTTTGTTTTTAAAACACTTAACCTTTAAATATATGGCTCACTTTATGAACTTTAAAAATTAAACGAAACGAATGAAAAAAGTAAACTATATCATATTTGCAGCCCTGTTTATATCTGTCGTGGTGTTAGCCAATAGTCAGTTCAAGCTTAACCGCAAACAGGATGTTGAAGATGCAGCTGAAAAATACAGGGTTGACCATCTTGGAAATGTATACATGATCAAAGGCAATGTGTTAAAGAAATACACAGATAAGGATAAAGATAAAGATAAAGATGAGCCTGTGGAGTACAGTAATAATGAATATGGTCATATTTCGTTTGTTGATGTATCAAACCCATTGCGGATATTGGTTTTTTATAAAGATTTTAATACCATTTTATTTTTAGATAAATCGCTTTCTGTAATTGGTGATCCGGTTCAATTAGATGAATTGGGGCATGTAAACACCGGCCTGGTTTGTGCCTCCAATAATGGCGGCTTTTGGTTATATGACAACCGCGATGAACAATTGTTTTATTATAATGCAAACCTTGAAAATATTCATAAAAGTATCAGCATTAACAGCATATCCAATGGAGAAAAAAAACCGGTGTACCTTATTGAAAAAAATAATTTCATATATCTAAACATCCCGGATTATGGGATTTTGCTCTTCAATCATCTGGGCAAATACAAACAGATGATACCATTGATAAATATTCATGAATTTCAGGTAATGAATGAAGATATTTTGTATTTTAGTAAAGAAAATAAATCATTGATAAAATTTGATATCAATGAACATTTGACAGAAAGCATCCTGTTGCCTGACACAAATAATGTGATGAATGCAGCACTGGAAAATCGAAAATTATTTGTGTTAAAGAAAAAGAGTTTTTCTGTTTATGATATAAACGAGGACCGGGGGGGCGAATAATTTTGGAACAAGAAATAGAGATGTGTGTGAGGTAAACTTCCAAATTCAAAACGCTAAAACGTCAAATTAGAAATACATAAATCTTAATCATTGTCTGTGGTATCTTTACTACAGGCTTCAAATATAGTAAAGTAGACAAATATTATAAAAAAGGTAATTATTAACTTTTTAAAATGTATCCATCATGAATCATATAGCTGTTGCTGGTAATATCGGGGCAGGGAAGACATCGCTGGCTGATAAATTTTCAAAGCATTTTGAATGGGAACCTCAATATGAAGACATTGAAAAAAACCCTTATTTGCGTGATTTTTATGAAGATATGCAACGATGGGCCTTTAATTTGCAAATTTATTTCCTTCGTTCCCGCTTCAACCAGGTCATTGAAATTAAAAAATCAGATCATACGATTATACAAGACCGCACCATTTATGAAGATGCCTATATTTTTGCTTCTAACCTGCGGGATATGAAACTTATTAACCGGCGGGATTATGAGACCTATTTATCATTGTTCAATTTAATGTGCAACCTGGTTAAACCGCCCGACCTTATTATCTATTTACGTGCATCAGTGCCTACTCTTGTTGAACGCATTCAGAAAAGAGGACGGAATTATGAAGCAAATATCAGCCTGGATTACCTTAAACGGCTGAATGAACGATATGAAGCATGGGCAGAAACATATGACCTTGGGAAAATTCTCACCATTAATGTTGATAATTGTGATTTTATTGAACGCCCGGCAGATATGAGTTATGTGATTGACATAGTGAATGCAGAACTTCACGGACTGTTTCAGTTTCCGGGGAAAGAATGAGTTGATAGGGTTTAGGAGTTGAGGAGTTGAGGAGTTGAGGAATTTAGGAGTTGAGGAGTTGAGGGGTTGAGGAGTTGATTGGGTTTGGTTCTATTTTTAAGGTTCTACCCTTATTTTAGTGGTTAAATATTTTTACAGGACCTAAAATACTGTTTAAAT
>CAZJWE010000203.1:0-5995 GCA_964549265.1 uncultured Bacteroidales bacterium
TTTTGGGGCAAGCGTAACGAAGTTAGCGGACATGATGGAACAAACACTAATTAGAAAAGCAATTTCTATACCATTTATAGCATCTGTGGAATTATATCCTAAAATGATTATTTTTGCGTTGCTCATACATATTATTTAAAATTATCTATGCTTGTAAAAATACATCCTGACCATCCCGGTGATCGAAAAATGAACCAGGTCATTGAAACCCTTCAAAAGGGTGGTGTTATTTGTTATCCAACAGATACAGTCTATGGCCTTGGGTGTGACATTTTTAACCGCAAAGCAGTTGAAAAAATCGCGCTTATAAAAAAAGCAGACCTGAAAAAAGCTCATTTTTCATTTATCTGCTATGATTTAAGCCATATTTCCGATTATACAAAAACATTGGATAATTCGGTGTTTAAACTGATAAAAAACAATATCCCGGGCCCTTTTACATTTATACTAAATGCGAACAATAAAGTGCCGGCACTGTTTCAAAGCCGAAAAAAGACCGTGGGCATCCGGGTTCCTGATCATCCCATTCCTTTAGAAATTGTCAGGAGATTGGAGCATCCCATCATGACCACCTCTGTGCTTGATGATGATGAAGTGATTGAATACACTACAAATCCCGAACTGATCCATGATAAATTTAAAAAACAGGTTGATTTAGTCATTGATGGAGGGCCGGGTGGTAATGTCCCGTCAACCGTGGTAGACTGTACAGGAAGCGAACCTGAAATCCTCAGACAGGGAAAAGGGAATATTTAGCAGTAACGAATCATCACAAATTATATGATACACACGATTATGATTTTGACAAGAATATTAGCATTAGAATCATTATATTTCAAACATATTAATGCTCATATACAATCACAACATAATAATTAATAAATAGCATTTAAAATCAAGAACAAATGCAAAATATATTACATTTATACAATACCTTAACACGAAAGAAAGAAGCATTTATCCCTTTGAAACCTCCGTTTGTAGGAATGTATGTTTGCGGCCCCACCGTTTATAGTGATGCACACCTCGGGCATGCCAGGCCGGCAGTGATCTTTGATGTGCTCTACAGATATTTGTTGCATTTGGGATACAAGGTGAGATATATCCGAAACATCACAGATGTGGGGCACCTTGAACATGACGCTGACGAAGGCGAAGACAAGATCGCTCAACGGGCGCGCCTCGAGCAACTTGAACCCATGGAAGTGGTTCAGCGATACACCAACAGCTATCATCATAATATGCACCAACTGAATGTGAAAGATCCCGGCATAGAACCCAGGGCAACAGGACACATCATAGAGCAGCAACAACTGGTAAAAAAACTCCTCGAGAATGAATACGCTTATGAAAGAAATGGTTCAGTATATTTTGATGTGGAAAAATACAATCGTAAACACAACTATGGCAAATTATCGGGACGGAAATTAGAAGACCTCATGGAGCATACCCGTGAATTAAAAGGCCAACAGGAAAAAAAGAACAGCTTTGATTTTGCCCTGTGGAAAAAGGCTGAACCGGAGCATATTATGCGATGGCCCTCGGAATGGAGCGATGGTTTCCCGGGCTGGCACCTCGAATGCTCTGTGATGAGCGCAAAATACCTGGGAGAACAATTTGATATTCATGGAGGCGGGATAGACCTCATGTTTCCGCATCATGAATGCGAGATGGCACAATCGGTTGCTGCGCATGGAAAAGAAGGGGCCAGATATTGGGTTCATAACAATATGATTACCATTAAAGGACAAAAAATGAGCAAGTCACTCGGAAATTTCATCACATTGGATGAAATGTTCAATGGGAAGCACCCGCTCCTTTCCAATGCTTTTTCTCCTATGATCATACGTTTTTTTATGCTCCAGGCTCACTACAGAAGCACGGTAGATTTTTCAAATGAAGCACTCGAGGCTGCTGAAAAGGGACTAGAACGTTTGATGAACGGGGTGAAACTGATTGATGCATTAACCGCATCCAACACATCATCGGTAAATATTGATGCACTTGAAGAAAAGTGCTATGAAGCCATGAACGACGATCTGAACACCCCTGTCCTGTTATCCCATTTGTTTGACGGCGTGAAAACGATCAATGCCATCAATGACGGAAATGAGCAGATAACAGAAAAAGACATTGAAAAATTAAAACAGATGTATCATACTTTTGTGTTTGATGTGTTGGGATTAACCCATGATGAAGAACAGACAGGGGATGAACATGATAAAATAAGCCAACTCGCTGATGCCATTCTAAATATTAGGCTGGAAGCAAAACAGAATAAAGACTTTGCAACAGCAGACAAAATAAGAGACAGGCTCAAAGCCCTGGGCATGGAGATCAAAGATAAACAAGGCGGGTTTGACTGGGAATGGAAATAGAAATAATTTTTAATGAGTCACACTATACATATACCATCAGTTGTAGACATCGGGGGTATTCCCATGGGAGGGGATCATCCGGTGAGGGTGCAGTCTATGGCCAATGTCAATACGGCTGATACGGTTGCAGTGGTGCAACAGATCATGCGCATCAGTGATGCAGGAGCTGAATATGTGCGAATGACTGTCAGAAACATCAAAGAAGCCGAAAATCTAAAAAACATTAAAAGCTCATTACGAAAACAGGGATACACAATTCCATTGATTGCCGATGTGCATTTCAACCCTGAAATTGCTTACAAAGCAGCAGAAATTGTTGACAAGGTGCGTATCAATCCCGGTAATTTTGCAGAAAAGAATAATGAGCCGGATTCAGGCCGCAATCACCCACTGCATATCAGAAAATTGTTTCTGCCATTGCTTACCATTTGCAAAATGCATGGCACAGCTTTGCGCCTGGGTGCTAATCACGGTTCATTATCACCCCGTATCATTGGCCTGTATGGTAATACACCCCTGGGAATGGTACAGTCTGTTATGGAATATCTGAAAATATGCATTGAAGAAAATTTTTATGATATTGTGATCTCTTTAAAATCCAGCAATACACGCATAATGGTGCAAGCAAACCGGTTGATGGTGAAAACAATGGTGGATGCTGGCATGTATTTTCCATTACACCTGGGTGTTACCGAAGCCGGAATGGGATTGGAAGGACGTATCCGTTCGGCCATTGGGACAGGCGTTTTGTTGCTTGAAGGGATAGGAGACACGATCAGGGTTTCATTAACTGAGCCACCCGAACACGAGATTCCCTTTGCCAGCATTCTTGCTACAAAGTGTACACAGACACCTAAACGAATAAACACACCTTTACAAAAAAATAACTTGTTTGACCCGTTCAGCTTTCAAAAAAGAAAAACAACACCTGTACTCAATATTGGAGGCAGCAATTTTCCTGTCATTGTGGCCGGGATGAACATTACCCCTCATCAGGTGAGCCAATTGCATGCATCCGATTTGGCCCCCGAATATGTTTATCATCACAAACCTGTCGCTATTCACAAACCCGGATACCCGGCGCAGATCATTCCCTATGATGAATGGGAACAGGCTGGAACAGATCCGGATGCCCGCATATATCCCCTTGTCAATGCAACAGATGAACGATTGAAACATGTTAAGAATAAAACACCTTATTTTCTTGCATTGGATGATGATGTATTGAATGATGAACATGTGATGAATCATTTGAATCCGGACGGAGATTATGTTTGGGTGATACGCATTCGTGAACAAACAATGGCCACTATAAAGCAGGCAATGTCCAGACATTTTGCAAACACTATGCAGCCTGTGATTTTTAGATTGGAATACATGAATGAATCACAAGATGAATTGTTGGCCAGGGCATCATCTGTTTTTGGAAGTGTTTTGCTGGATGGGACAGGTGATGGGATATGGATTGACAGCTTTGATAAAACAGACCCGGGATGGATCATGTGTGTTGCTTTTAGTATTTTACAATCGTCAAGAGTAAGGATGACACGGCCTGATTATATCTCATGCCCTTCATGCGGCAGGACATTGTTTGACATTCAGTCATCTGTAGAAAAAATTAAAAAAAAGACAGCGCATTTAAAAGGCATCAAAATTGCAGTGATGGGATGTATAGTAAACGGCCCCGGAGAAATGGCCGATGCAGATTACGGATACATTGGAGCAGCACGTGGAAAAATAACATTATATAAAAACAAAAAACCGGTAAAACAAAACATACCCCAGGAACAAGCCATAGACGAACTGATTCAATTGATTAAAGCATCAGGCGACTGGATTGAAAATGGGGGATGAACCAGAAGAAATACAATAAATTTAAAATAAACAATATGAATAAAACAGCAGCTAATTGGATTGAGGAATTAGGACTTAAGCCTCATCGTGAGGGCGGATATTTTAGAGAAGCCTATCGGGCTAATGAGGTGATTCCCAAAGAATCCCTCCCCGAACGATATGATGGTGACAGGCATTTTGCGAGCAGCATTTATTTTTTATTGCAGGAATATGATTTCTCTGCATTTCATAAATTGAAATCCGATGAAATATGGCATTTTTATGCCGGGGCACCACTGAATATTTATCTTTTTAACAGCGATGGAGAATTGGAAACCATTACCCTGGGCAATAACATTGCAAAAGGTGAAACAGCACAGTTGCTAATTCCCCGCGACCATTGGTTTGCTGCCGAGCTTACCCGTAAAGACAGTTATTGCCTGGCCGGATGTACTGCATCACCTGCCTTTGAATACGAAGATTTTGAATTGGCAGACAAAAAAATGTTAACCGGGCTTTATCCCGGCTATGCCCGTTTTATAGAAAAACTCATCAGAGAATAACGTGGCCTGTGGCAGGGATTTATATACATATTCCGTATTGTAAACAAGTCTGCTATTATTGCGATTTTCATTTTTCCGCTTCATTGAAAGACAAGGGCCGGATGATCAAGGCCATCCTGAGTGAGACTGAAATGCAAAAGGATTATTTGGGTGGAGCACTGGCCAATACCATCTATTTCGGAGGCGGTACCCCCTCTGTTCTTGCTCCTGACGAAGTTCAATCCCTGCTAGAAGCAGTTAAAAAATATTTTCCGGTAACAGACACACCGGAGGTCACTTTTGAAGCCAATCCCGATGATTTAACTACCGAATATCTTGGCCATTTAAAAAAAATCGGCGTGAACCGTCTGAGCATTGGCATTCAGTCATTTTACAACAACCATCTGCAGTGGTTGAACCGTCGCCATGATGCAGGGCAGTCGTACCAATGCATTGAATCAGCACAAAAAGCAGGATTTGAAAATATCAATATTGACCTGATCTATGGCATTCCCGGCATGACTACAAGCGAATGGGAACACCAGCTCAACGAAGTATTTACACTGCACATTCAGCATTTGTCTGCCTACCTTCTTGGCATTGAGCCTATGACTGTATTGGATTATCATCTGAGAAAACAGCGGTTTCAGCCTGTAGATGAAGATACCTGCTTTGAACAATACCGGCTATTGCTTGACAAAGCACGTCAACATGGTTTCATTCCTTATGAGATATCGAATTTTGCTCCTGAAGGATGGTTCTCAAAACACAACACCGGGTATTGGAATGGAGATGCTTACCTGGGATTAGGCCCTTCGGCCCATTCTTACAACCGTACAACAAGGCAATGGAATATCGCATTGAACAAAAAATACATAAAAGAAACAGAACTGGGAAGAGTTCCCTGCACAATTGAAACAATAGACAACACAACAGCCTACAACGATTATGTGTTAACAAACATTCGTACCATTTGGGGACTTAAACCAGATTATGTAAAACAGGCTTTCGGAGAACAGTATGAGACCCACATGATTCAGGCTTTGGAAAAATATACCGGCACCGGAACAGTAGTATTTACAAAGGGAAAATACATCCTTTCGGATAATGGAAGGTTTATTGTCAACAGGGTTGCGGAAGATTTGTTTGTGGGGTGAGATTTAATTTTTTAATAGGCCGTATAGAGTTCGCCATGAGTTTAATTTATTGACTTCGGATTAATATAACCAGCTCATCAATAAA
>CAZJWE010000204.1:0-5952 GCA_964549265.1 uncultured Bacteroidales bacterium
AAAATTCATATTTTATTCCGTTACGGGTGGGGGCAGCATGCTCCATAATATCCACCGTATAGTTTTGATATTTTAAATGCATCATTCGAGTTTATTAAAGCACTATCAAAACCTTCCACAGCAGATTTTCTAAAATATAAAACCTGGTTAAATGTCGGTTAAGGATTATATCTAAATCCATAATCATAATAATTTGTTACACAATCAGGATATAATATCTCGTGGTCAAGGTAATTACATCCGGATTTATTTTTGATTTTGATATAATACCGGGATTCTTTATCATCATCATACTCCGTGTCTGAAATTTCAGAATGGTAAACTGAAAAGTATTCCTGTGATAAATCTGTATTGATGTTATATACAACCCTTTCATTTTCGTAAACATGATCATACCCAATTACCTGAAAATTGATTGGGTAAATGCAACCGCTTGTGTTTGAAGGTAAATTTGTATAAATTCTTATATGGCTTGTACCAGACCAGTCAAAAACAAAATCATTAATATTTATTTTATTATTTAAATCATCGGTGATTTTAACGATTTCAGGAACAACCGGGTTTTCATCTGCCGGGGGGTGACTTGTTTGGTGATGGTTGACACCAATTGATTGTATGCGTTATAAAAGTTAAATGTAGCCGTGTATGTATTATCATCCGGGTATATATGGTGTTGTGGGGAGGTTCCAATGTTTTCAACAGGAGAGCCGTCTCCATAATCAATTTTACAATAACACCCTGTTTCCTCATCTATTCCGGTTACCCAAAAATTAACCCTGTGAATATAATATGCATGGTTTTCAACTTCGGCAGTGAAATATACAGGTGGTGTAACTTCTTTGTCAATTGTTTTGACCAATTGGTCGTTTGCGTTATAAAAATTAAATGTTGCCGTATATGTATTATCATTCGGATATTCATGGGTTTGTGGGGCATTTCCAATGTCTTCAATAGGAGAACCATCCCCATAATCTATTTTACAATAACAACCGGTTCCTTCATCTAATCCGGTAACCCAAAACCGAACCCTGTATGTGTAACGTGTATCGTCCTCAATTTGGGCAGTCACGTTTTCACAATTATAAATTTCTATCTCTTCTTGGTTTGCATAATGATAGTCATATTTCTCAACAATATTCTTTTCTTTGTCTTTTATGTATTGCAATCTTCCCAAGCCGTCGTATTCATAATATGTTGTCTGGTTGTTTGGGTCTGTTTCACTGGTCATACCAATCAACGGGTCATACGTGTAGGTGGCCATTTGTGCATCTGCAGGATGAAAGCGGACTTCATCCACCAGTACAGCTTCATTTCCTCCGGGATTATATATTTCAAGTTCTAACCAGCCTAACCCCGGATAATCATTTGTATTGATTTCACGTTGATATATTTTCCATTCTCCTTGTGTGTTTGAAATGTATACAGGCAGCCAGGCCATAAGTTCGCCAGCCATTCCCCAGACTTTAATAACCATGGCAGCGCTTCCTGTAAAATTATTGCTTGTTTTAAATGCTCCCTGGAAAATATATTTCCGGTTATGACTGATACTTCCCTTTTCAATATTTTCAGGCCAAAATGCAGAAGGAGGTATCTCACATACCTTCCTGCCTGTTTTGGCATCAATTACCTCTTTTACATTGGGATGATCGGAATTTTCAAAACTGGTGTGGAAAATGTCGGTGTATTCGGCATTTTCTACTTTGGCAATGGGGTATGTGTTGTTGTATCCCCAAATATGAGAAGTATAAAGATTATTATGATTATGATATTGGAGCAGGTTGCCATGGTCATCATACAAATCAAATTCAATATTTGATTTGTAATGGTTATCAAATGTAAAAAAATCACCCTGATCAGGTCTTGGGTTATAGGATTCACAAAAATCATCAGGGTTACCACAATTGATAGCCAATGGTTCTGGAGTATTTAAATTTCGGATTGATTTTAAAAGAATTATTTCATCATTTTTATATTCATATGTTTTGATTTTGCCTGATATTACTTTATTGTTTTTCATATTTATTTGTTCAATAGGCGTTGACAAGATATTTAATGCCTTCATATTTTTTAACGCCCATCCTTCATTATTACTTGGTCCAATGCTGTAGTAATAATTATAATCAGTGGGGTATTTATATTGTTTGGTGAAAGTGCTTCCATCGCTATGGGAGGTTGTAATTGAATTAACCAGATTATAATAATTATATCCGTATTCCTTAGTTTGGATTAAAGGATTTGTAGTTCCTGTTTTTTCATAATTGTAAATAATCTTTTTATCTAGATTATATGGGTATGTATAAACTTTATATGCTGTTCCTTCTAAGGCAACCCCACCTAATACCGGAATTTGTCTTGTAGATATAGCTGGTATATATTCATTTTGTCTATGTGGATTTTGGGAAAACGTGTTTTTTTCTTTTCGTACCAATACATAATTACCACTATTTTCTTTATATGTATGTATTTCTTTTAATTGTCCTCTTTCGATTTCTTTGCTGGTAAAAGGGGAATATGTTGTTTTGTGTACATCAATAGTAGCATCCGGAGTTTCATCTAAATGCTTTGTATTCCCTATATCAGGGTGATCCTGAAAATTTTGGTAATAGAATACTGTTTTCCCTTTGCCTGCCATTTTTTCGGTAACTTTTGAATACCCAATATGACACCCGGTACTATTTGAACTTACCGGAATTATTGACTGGGAAACAAACCTATCTGCAGTATAATCATCTCCACTTACAAGTTTTCCTTTGTAATCTTTCCAATAATACTGAATATCCCCGGTTAATATACCCAATTCATATTCATAAGTTTTTTTATAGGCTAAATTAAAGTTTTTCGTGTAATGCTGAATTTTTTTAATTCTGACGCCTCCCGCAGTAGTTGAAGCAACAGGGGTTAATGAAAAAACTCCTGTATTTTTGTCTCTTGAAACTATTTTGGTGTATTTATGTGGTTCGTAAATAAATTTCGTATATCCGCCTGTAGGGTAATGCATTCTTGTTAACACACCGGCATACATATAAAGAGGGTTTGCATGTCGTTTCGCTTTATATGAATTTAGGGCCTCGTCTGAATACCAGTTTCCTCCTTTGTCTTTAAATAAAAATGATTTTTCTTTTACACCGGAATAATACCCCCAATGGTCTGTTGAAAAACTATTGTAATCAGGTAGTTTTGAATCACCCGGATAATCACGAGTTTCATAATCTTCATATTCAAATGTATAGGGTGGTGTTGTATTGCTTTCGTCTTTTCCGATTTTCTGAACTGATAATAATCTTAACCGCTCATTACTATTGCTCGTGTAATTAAATTTAATAGACTTTATGGTTTTCTGGTCACCTGCCTTTTTTATATCTATCCTGTCTAACTGTCGCCATTTAAGCTTTGCGAAGTCAACATATTCACAATCATAAATGTAATATCCATAATAAGTTTCAGAAATATCTATTCTACTAAACAATCCTAACTCGCCTACCATATAGCATCCCATATCATAAGGATTATTAATATCGAAAACTGTAAATTTTGGTGTTATTGGTCCTATGATTTGGGCTCTTCCGCTATAAAACCATCTATTATTATATAATTTAAATTTTATGTATTCTGCATTAAATAAATTACAATTATAACTATTCTTTGAAATATAGAATAAATCCGTTAAAATATCCCAGTAGTTGTATTTTTTTTCCTTGGTTACAGAAGTTGTAAAATGTATTTCTTCATTGCGGGTAATAATTTTTTTTAAATAAGCAGGCATGATTATTTTTCCTGTATAGTGTGTATTCACATTAAAAATGGATGCCCTGGCCGGACTAAAAATATTAAAAAAACCGATAGATTTATCTTTTTTCCCTTCTTGTCTGTGTAAAGTTGTACGCTTCCCAAAAGATGCAATTGGCTCACATTGTTGATAAGATAATTTGATCCAGTCTTTCCCGTTTGGAGATTCTATTCTTACCAATTTCCAAGTATCAAAATTTATAAAAAAAAATTGTTGAAAAAAATTATTACTATATTCAATCGCCAAAGTATTTTCTCTTGTTACTGACCATGCACCAAATTCATATTTGACACCATCCGGAGTTGTAATTCTGAATCCGGTTATTTGTTTGATTGTTGGAAAAATAAAGACATTTTTATATATTAAAAAAGATTCTGGTGATGGCATCCGAAGATCCATAAAATTTTTATTTACTTCAATTTTTAAATCATATTTTGATATAACTTCAATTTTTCCTTTTTCATTAAAATAAAACTTTCCGGTATAGCCATTAAAATTGAATATAAATTCATCGGGTTCTGTGTCTTTCCATTCCCCAACCTTGTTTTGATACATTTTGTAATTTTCACCTTTTGCAAGTTGTTCTACATAATTTTTGGTATTCCAATCGGTTCTGTCTAGCTTATCATGATTGTAATAATATCCATAATCAAATTCTAAGGTTGAATGGCCCAATATAGAAGATCTATTCTCTTTAATATAATATTCATCAGGAACCCCTTTAATTTTACGGGTGATCAGACCTCCAGCATTGAGTGCCCAACCCATGCCTACCCAGCCGGGATGGGCATTTGGACGTACTGCAGCGGAATTGTAACTCAAACTTATGGGGAGGCGGAGTTCACCACATTTTACTTCATAAAAGGGGATTTCGATTTTGGGCTTCCCTGTAAATAATGACACGGGAACTTCCCCGTACAATCCTAAAGACATGGCATTGGGACTTGGAAAGTTAATCATTTGATTTACGCTTTGGGCATTGCTATATTCATGCAGACAAAAACAAAAAATTAACAATACATATTTACTTTTTTTAAATATAGTAGTCATCATTTTTTTATAAAGTTTATGATTTAATGTAAAATATTTGTAGTATCAAGTAATCCTTTTTCCCTGAGTAGTTGAAAAATTTTTATTAATTCAAGAGAATCTAAAGATGTTGGCTGTTGCATTTTATATATGACTTGATTAAAGACAAGCGAATCATTATAATAGCCAGTGTCTGTATGTAGTGAATCGTGCATTTTAGCAAATTGAACTGCATCTATATGCGAAACAGAAGAGGTATCGAAAAAAAAATAATCTGGCTGTTTTTGACCATAATTATTTTTTATAATAAAAAAGAAAATTCCTGTTATAATTATTAAAAGTTTTTTTTTCATGAGATTTATATTATAAATGTTAAATTATTTGGCAAAGTAATAAAGTTTCTGGCAATGATGCTGCAGGATTAATTCACTCTCTGTACATTTGAGTATTTTCCATTTGATGACTTTGTTTAAGAAATTATTATAATTTTCTACATGGTTGTCTTCTATATCAAGTGTAGCTGTATCATTTTCGTCTTCATAGTATTCAAGTAAATCATTATGTACGTCTGTATTATTGTTTTGTAGTGAAATATTGTTTTGTTCGCTTAAACTATAATGTGAATAATGAAATTTTAGTTGTCCTGTAACCTCCGATATATAAAGGGTATCTTGTTCTAATTGCCATTTTCCGGTTTCTATGGCTTTTCCTTCTTTCCTAATGGTGAAACTATTATCAATCACAAAATCCAATTCGATAGTATAATCTTTAAGAAGATTTAATTCACTGTCTTTACATGTCGCATGGTTAGTACTATCATTATACATCGCCAAAAATTCTTTTGCAGACACTAAGTTATATGCAGGTATCCATTTGTTCTTTACTAAAATAATGGCATCCGTCATTTCTGGTTTATTTTCTTTTTCGCATGAAACTAAAATCATAAAGACTATAATAAACAAAAGGTAAAATGTATGTTTCATAAGTTTTGATATATTAAGCATGGTTAAAATATTTATACAAATCTGCACTTAAAATATGTTTATTGATTAAAAGTAATAAAAACAAAAAGATGCCTGCAGAGAAGTGTTTTATGTTGTGTTTTTTATTCATTTTTATATTGCTTTATTATAATG
>CAZJWE010000205.1:0-5939 GCA_964549265.1 uncultured Bacteroidales bacterium
TTTTTTAACACACACCCGCATGATTATTAAAAATCTATTTAGATCACACAAAGTCAGCAAATTAAACTCATGGCGAGCTCCATATGACCATTAAAAAATAAAAAATAAACAGATGAAAAAATAACAAATGAAGAATGATTTTGAACATATAAATAATTTTTTAAAAGATGAGATCGGTGAGCTGAAGGTTGATCCCGGGAATCCGGTAAGAAATCGGATAGAGAGGAAATTGTCTTATCTGAACTTTTTCAAGTACCGTTGGAACCGGCTCAATATTTATTATGTGTCTGTAGCTGTGATACTTTCTTTGTGTTTTTTTGTTAATTTTAATCATCAAAATGTGATGATTAATTATGAACATATAAATGTAAAAGATTCTACAACCATGGAAACAAATAAAAAAGAATTTATTCAATCACCAGATTCGTCCTCCATATTGCACCATACAAATAATAATGATACAACGGGCCATAAAATCTTATTGACTGATAAAGAAAAAACAGAAAAACAGGAAACAAAAACAACGTATGCATTGAACCATAAAGACAGCTCTCATCAAACAAACGATAAAATTAAAGGGCAGAAATTAAATGCTATCCAACGAAAAAAAGACACAGTGAAGATTGTGATAAATGACACTGTTTATAAAAGAGTTAAAGTTCAGGTAGTAGATACAATAAAATAGAAAGTTTGTACAAAATGATGGGGACAGTCCGCTTGAAGGCTTTTTGTTATATATTATTTGCGTTTATTTCATTGCAATGGGGCGAAATGGACTTATGCTATTCGCAGGATGTCAATAAAAATTCTTCAGATACCAATGTGGTCTATGTTTATGATACTGTTAAGCATCAAAAGATTATTTATGAATACGATACAACATGGATAGGTAAACGAAAAGAAGTTGAGATACAAAAAATAGAACAAAAAAAAATTGATACAGGTTATATACAACAAAGCCAGAAAATATCCAATTTTATACCTGACAGTCTTCCTTACGAAGACATGATATTACTTCCTGAAAAAGGTTTTATCCCCATAAAAAATTTTTTTAATATAGAAATCGGTGTTTTTTTCCCATATTCTACCTATCTTAATTCTGAAACAGACATATTTTTAGAAGAACACAGACAAAGCACCTCACCATTAATCGCAGGAAATATTGGCCTCACCTATTTAAGAAGACAGGAGCAGGTCCATTTTGGCACAGGGTTTTATTATCTGAAATACATTCAATCCGTTGACTTTCCGGAAATAAAAAGAACAGAAGATAATTCCTATTATGATATTAACACAGGAGGTTATTGGGTTAAAGATACCGTCGAAACATATTTTCAATATAGTGGAAGTGATACAACATGGCATTATATAACTGATGACAGATGGGTTGAAACAAGTGATTCTGTATATATTGAACAAATGGATACTATTATTGAAAGAAATTCACATCAATCACATAATTATTTTTCATATCTTGAGATTCCTTTATCTTTCGGATATTCTTTTCTTAATACCGCTCCCTGGGATATCTCTATTTATGGCGAATTAATCACAAGTATACTGGTCAATACAAATGGATATACAATTGATCCGGATCAACCGGAAATATATACTAAACAAAAAATTACTTCACTCAGGAAAATCGTTTTTTTTTATAGTGTCGGGCTACGGATTTCATATAAATTCAAGCAATCGTTCGGATTATACCTTCAACCCGGGTTTAGGCAAAGTATTGAATACCAAAACATCTTACATCCTTCTGTCAAAGAACGATTATCACTGCCAGGAATTAAAGGAGGTGTTTTTATTGGATTTTAATCTTTGTCCAACATCTGAAAATTTTATATCTTTCCGAAATACAAATTTTAATATAAATACTATATTGTTTTATTTAACATGAATGAATATATAACACATCTCGAAATCATTGACAAAGAATACATAACTGAAGATGGGAAAAAAATACCCCAAAAAGCAGAATTGTCATTTGTCAAAAATTCTGGAATAACCGAAGTACAGACATTCGGTTATTATTCACAAGATGCTCTATTTGAGATGATTGATAATAATGAGCCCATCAATCTTGATGAGTGTTATGTGGCAGATTTTTCTCTTTCGTATTACAGAAAAGAGAGGAAAATGGACAAAGAAGCGCCCGTGATACTCAATGGATTTTCGGCAAAAAAAACGTTTTTTAAATCTGAAAAAAATACAGATTTTTCATTTGCACGAATCATAAATGAATGTATAGATTTTAGCTATTCTCGATTTTCAGGAGGAAACATTGTCTTTCATGGAGCCATTTTTGATGAGGGAAATGTGTTGTTTAATTATGCATTTTTTGAAAATGGGAATGTTGATTTTTCTAATACACATTTTGTAACCGGAGAAGTAGATTTTAAAAATGCTGTATTTTTGCAAGGAAAAAAGGATTTTCAATATTCTGAATTTGGAACAAGCAATAAATCATTTGTGAATGTTGAATTTAGTGATGGCAATGTATCATTTGTCAATACACTTTTTAATGACGGTGAAGTATCTTTTAAAATAGCACGATTTGGTAAGGGGAATGTAGATTTTCATTATGCACGTTTCGGGAATGGAGAGAAAATATTTGAACGTACGAATTTTGGAGATGGTACAGTAGACTTTAGAAAAATGGAAATAGGTACCGGACGGGTTAATTTTAACAGAGCCAGTTTTGGGTATACAGACATTGATTTTGAAGGGAGTGAAATCATCAATTCACGATTTAACTTTAAGCGTGCACAATTTACAAAAGGAAACCTTAGTTTTATGCTTGTTCAGTTTATTAATACCCAATTATATTTTGATAATACTACATTTGGAGAAGGCGACATACTGTTTGGGAACAGCAACATAACCAACATTTCATTCAAAAATTGCCATCTGAATCATTATCTCGATCTTCGGGCAGAAAAAATTGATTATGTAGACCTTTCAAATACCATTGTACGCGATATAATTGATCTCAAACCCAGTCAAAACGATGTTCATATACATACCATTAATTTCACAGGAATGCGGCTTCTGGGAAGGATTTTTATTAGTTGGGAAGAGAATGATGTTAAAAGCCTTATCAAATCACAATTAGATTCAACTACAGCGCGGAATAAAGCAGATCAGTTCAGAACATTAAAAGAAAATTTTAATATTACAGGCCAATACCAGGATGAAGATCACGCATATGTAGAATTTAAGCGTTATGAAGCTAAAAACAACCTTATAACAGCAAGAAAGTCTAAGAATTTTTGGAGAATTATTACAGAATATCCTAAATTTTTTATTCGTTGGCTTGTTTTTGACCAGATTGGCCTTTATGCAACCAGTCCTGTTAGAGTATTAACAAGTATGCTCTTCATATATATATTGTTTAGTATTTTATATGTATTTCTTCCTTTGTTTTCTAATGCCAAGATCGTTTCATCTCTTGGTGATCCTGATAAATTAGGTGTTGTAGCAGTAGCTTTTTATCATAGTATTGTCACATTCCTCACCATTGGGTATGGCGATTATTATCCTTCAGGAGTCATCCGGTGGATATCCGGAGTTGAAGGTTTTTTAGGACTCTTTCTTATGGCTTATTTTACAGTAGCTTTTGTAAGAAAGATTTTAAGATGATGATAATGTTTTTTCGGGTTAACTCTCTGAGGAAATATGCCGGGAGAGTATATCCGGAATAGATCGGCCAGCCGATTGCACCCATTGTCTGTATTCTGCATTATTGAATTGATATTTCGGGATAAATTCAATCAATTGACTCACATTAAATGAATCGCCAACGATTCCTGCTCCTGTCTTTGACGCATCAAGGGCATTGGACGCTTGTTCAAAATGATTTCCTGTAGGTATCATCATAACAGGTTTATTTAAATACATCGCCTCACACACCGATTCAAAACCAGCCGTTGAAACATACCCCGAACATTGAGTAAGGTATTGTATAAATGTTACATCATTGATTTGATGCCATATTAAATTGTCATGTATAACCTTTGAAGGCTCTTTAAACGGGGCATCACCAAATAAGTGGATTGTTGTTTGCGGGTGCTTTTTATGCCATTCTTCAATTTCTTTTGCATACCCCTGGTTTAAAATATACGCCAGGATATATCCTTTGTCTTCCGGTGTGGCCTGGAGTATTTCATCTCTTAATAAAGGCGGTATCACATATAAATTTTTATGTGGAATATTTTCATGAACAGAAAAGGAAAGCCCCAGTAATATATTACTTTTGAGGCATGTTATCCGTGTATGTGTTTTAAAAAGCCAACGTTCCATATTTCTTCCTTTTGGAAACTCGAACTCGGGGTGCAGTCCCATGTATTGGTGCCCGATACAACAATGCAATACATCAGGACGATACAAGAAAAAATAAATGCCACTCATCACCTCGTAAAAATTTATAATAACATCCGGCTTGGTTTCTTTAACTTGTTGATGTATGAAGCGTAAACTCTTGAGATAAGAAGCACCTCTTATCATATTGTATAATATTGTTGGTAGCAGCCTGATTTTTTTATTATCTTTTCCTACAACAAAATTAGGGCTTTCGTAAGTGACCGACGGAGCTCCAATTTTTTCAAAAAAATATTCAGGGATGGTTCTTCGTTTGCTTTTGCCAATAAGCACTTTCACAACATCATGGCCATTTGATTTTAAAACATGACTCATAGAGATTGCCTGGCTCATGTGGCCACGGCCTTCGCCCTGTACGATAAATAAGAATTTCACGTGTTTGTTTTAGTTTATAAAATATTATTGTGCAACAGAGGCAATAGCGGTATCATTGATGGGTTTAATTTTATGTTGTTTCTTTTCTTCCTGTTCCCTTCTTTCTTCTTCAATCAAGTCGGTATAATGAATGATCTCCCATTTGCCGGAATGGTGTTCAACTAAAGCTGTTAATGATTCAACCCAGTCTCCTGAATTCATATACATAATCCCATCATATTCTCCTATTGATGCATGATGAATATGGCCACAGATGACTCCATCACAATTTTTATACTGTGCTAATTTAACCAATTCTTTTTCAAATCCATTAATATATGAAACTGCTGTTTTAACTTTTTGTTTAATGGTTTGTGATAATGAATAATAAGGAAGCCCTTTTTTAATTCGCCGGTTATTATACATCTTATTTAACCATAATAAAAAAGTATATCCGATATCGCCTAATTTTGCCAGCCATTTTAGATTGGTTGTAATGCTATCAAAAACATCGCCATGCGTAATATAATATTTTTTCCCGTGGCTTGTGTACGTGTAATAATTGTGTATTGAAAACTTTCCAATTTCCATAGGAATCATATTATCCAGAAAATCATCATGGTTTCCCCTGATATAAATCACCACTGTATTGCTTTTCTGAATCATTTTAATCACCAGTTTTATAAACCGGGTGTGCTTCTTTTTCCATTTACCGGAACGTTTTAATCTCCAGATATCAATGATATCACCATTAAGAATGAGTTTCTCACATGTGTTTTTCTTGAGAAAGCGAACCAGTTCTTTTGCTTTTGAACTGGCTGTGCCAAGATGAACATCTGACACAATAATTGTTTTGTAATGTTTGCTTTTCAACATGTATGTAAATAAACAAAATGAATGTTAATTAATCGTTAATTCAATATTAATTTGTTGTAAATAATTTGTTTGTATTTTGGTGCTATTGTAAATTTAAGGGGAAGAATAGGGAATTTAGAATTTAGAAGTTAGAAGAGCTGAAAGCTCAATCGTGAAGAGTTGAATGGTTAATGGTGAATTATTAATGATGGTACTACCCTTATTTAAGTGGTTAAATATTTTTTACAGGATATAAAATACTGTTTAAATATAGTTGTAAATGTGGTTTTAAAAGTAGTGGCTCTATTCTAAACCATGGTTGATAAACTAAAATACATTGTGTTTTGAGG
>CAZJWE010000206.1:0-5927 GCA_964549265.1 uncultured Bacteroidales bacterium
AACCACATATAAACTACTTTTAAACCACATTTACAACTATATTTAAACAGTATTTTAGGTTCATTGTTTTTTCCATTCGTCAGGAATTTGTTTTATATGTAAATCGCGCTGTGGAAATGCAATGACAATATTGTTTTTTCTGAATGCCTTATCAATTTCAAACCGCAGGTCGCTTTTAATGTATTCCACGCGGAATGATTGGTTGGTCCAGAAATGCAATTGAAATTCCAATGCTGAATCGCCGAAATTATTGAAAAATACAATGGGAGAGGGTTTTGACGTGATTTGCTGATTGTTTTCTGCGCATCTCAGGAGTGTTGTTTTAACAAGTTCAACATCAGACCCGTATGCAACACCTACTTCTACATGAAAACGTGTTCGCTCTTCATGATGACTCCAATTGATCACATCTTCTTCAATGAACTTGGAATTGGGGATGATCATGATGATGTTATCGCGTGTGATGATTTTGGTGCTCCTGATACTAATCTCTTTTACTTTTCCTACAACGCCCTGCAATTCAACTACATCTGCTATTTTGATGGTGCCTTCAAACAATAAAAAAAATCCGGAGACAATGTCTTTGAATATTTGTTGCAAGCCCAGTCCGAGTCCCACCAGTAAAGCAGCAGAACCGGCCACCAACAAGGTGACCTTCACCCCAATGATCTCCAGGCCTAATGTGATGGCCACAATCCATAGAAAATATTTTATGATTTGATAAATGGAATGTGTTTTGCCTTTTTCTATCTTGTGTTTTAATGATTGCCGTAGAAACACACGCCGGAGTATCCACAGAATTGTTTTTGCAACAATCAGTATGACAAGGAAAATAATAATCTCCGAAACAGATATATTAACGCTTTCCGTATTAATAAGTTCATAATCAAAAATATCCTGCAGCATGGAGGCTTGTTTTTTGTGAATTAATGCTCTTTCAACAAATATAATAATAATTTTGGTTTTACTGCATATTTAGTGGGACCCATATACTGAGTATTCTGAATTCTGAATACTAAAATAAACACTATTTCCACAAAAATTGCAGTAGTACCAAACTATTAATAAACCTTTGTCCTACTGAAATCCATTTTTTTATTAACCCAATTTTAGGGTAATGCCTGCCATTATCTTTGCACATCTGCTTCGTTGCTATGGGCTTGAAATAGAATATTATGTCTGCGGGCTTAGGCGCCTTGCGTCTGCACAAAGCGAATGGGCATGAATTTTCCGGGATAAATACATTTGAATGTTCCAATTCTTTTTTAACTTTGTTTATTAAACAGTGTTTGTTCATAAAGTCTGAAGTAAATAAGCAATTTTGGGGCAAGCGTAACGAAGTTAGCGGACATTATGGACAACCACTAAATAGTTCTTGATTCTTTTTTTTAATTATATAAAGAGTATTTTCTCTGCCAATGAATAAAAAGGTTGAAGACATACGTTGGGAACAGCGATTTTCTAATTTAAGGAAAGCACTCTCACAGCTCACCAGGTTTATTGAAAAAGGTGATTTATCAGAACTTGAACAACAAGGTTTGATAAAAGCATTTGAATATACATTTGAGTTGGCATGGAATACCATGAAAGATTACCTTGAATATCAGGGGATTTTAGGTGTCATTGGGTCAAGGGATGCCATCAGGCTGGCATTTCAAAATAGTTTGATAGAACAAGGAGAAACCTGGATGTTGATGATTGAAAGCCGGAACAGAGCATCTCATACATATAATGAAGATATCGCAGATCAAATTGCAAATGAAATTAAAGGACAATATCACAGTCTGTTTACAGAATTTGAAGAAACAATGGAGACATTACGTTCAGGAAGTAAGTCAAATCTTTTTTAATAGTATTTTATGAATTACGGATTGAAAGAACATGTTTTATCCAGGTTAATCAGCGTCTTTTCTCACTATCCCGTGATTGAAAAAGCAATATTATATGGCTCCCGGTCCATAGGAAATTATAAAAAAGGGTCAGATATTGATATTGTACTTGTTGGTCATTCGTTAAACTTAAATGTTTTGAACGCAATTAGTTTGGAAATAGACGATCTTCTATTGCCTTACACTATTGATCTTTCTTTATACCACATGATCAATAATGATGATTTAATTGATCATATTAACAGGGTTGGCAAAATTATTTATCAAAGGCATTCCTAACCATTTATCAGAATAGAGCCATTACCCTTTACTGAATAAAGGAGCAATTTTGGGGCAGGCGTTACGAATTCAGCGGACTCGATGATCTAATTTCTATTGTTTGAGTATCTTCTTAGACATAAAATGTTGATTGTCATCAACCAACGTAATGATATACAGTCCTGGCTTCAGGTTTTCCATATTTAACATATATTCGCCTTGTGATTCCTGGTATGTATTGTGTATGACCTGGCTGCCCATTGAGTTCGATACAATGATTTGGCGTATATTTGCAGACGTATTAATGTAGAGGTTGTTATGTACGGGATTGGGATAAATGGTGATGTTCCCTGGTTCTGTCTTTTCATGCTCTGAAATATCTGCATAGGCTTGGCTGCCATATATGCTCAATCCGCCATTCGTACCTATCCATAAGCTGGATTCCGATTCGTCATAAAACAGGCATCTGGTGGCATCGTCTATTAATTTTGAATTATATTGTGTAAAATTGTCCCATGTCCAATAGTCCAAATTTGGTTTTGAAATTCCTCTGGCAGTTGCAATCCATATTTCACCGGCATTATTAATAATTATGTCATATATAGAATTATTATTCAGGCCCGAATTGTTATAATTAAAATTGATCCATGTGTCTCCCACAATCCTTACCACACCTTCTCCATAGGTGCCGATCCATAAATTGCCGCTTTTGTCTTGTGCAACTGCATATACATCATCATCCGGAAGGTTGGAATTTGTTGTGTTGTATGTAGTCCAGGTATTTGTTTCTAAATTAAGGATGCCAAGCCCATTTTCCGTGCAGGCATAAATGGAATTATTCATATATTTAACATCATTTATATAGTCATTAGGTAAGTCAGAATTCATTGTATTATACTCTGTAAATGAGTTATTTGAATACTTAGCCAGGCCATTTGAATATGTTCCAATCCATACATTCCCATTATTGTCAATATCAAGTGCTTCTATATGATTTGAGGGCAATTCAGAATTCGACATTGTGTAGGTAGTCCAAGTCGCACCGTCATATTTAGCCAGCCCGTGGCCATCAATACCAATCCACATATTATTGCTGTTGTCTTTTACAATGGCCTCAATTTCATTTGATTCGAGCGGAGTATTTGTTGTGTCATATGTTTGCCATGAACCGTCGTAAACGGCAATTCCATTTTCAGTACCAATCCATTTATTTCCCTGTGCATCGGTGGCAATAGCATTAATTATATTGTTAGGGATAGAAGCTGACAATAAAATGGAAGTTTGATTATGTGTAACAGGATTGTATATTGCTAATCCACCGGAATAATATCCAAACCACAGATTGCCTTCCTCATCAAATTCAATCGCTTTAATATTATATGTGTTACTGATTGTATTAAATGTGTCTCCTTTAAACACAGATACATTCTCATTTCCTACTGCACACCAAACATGGTTGCTGTCATCTACAGTAAATGAATTAATATTATCATAGCTAAGGTTTGAATTGTCATCTGTATAACGAGTAAATGTGGTATCGTCTTTTACAAAGATACCATCATGACCTGTACCGATCCATAACTTACCTGTTAGATCAAATGTGAGGGCTTCAATACTTGAAGTGCTGATGTTATTCATTGGGTCTTCAACTTCAGAAAAGTTCGTGCCATTAAAACGTAATAATCCATCATATCCGGTGCCCATCCAGATAATGGTGCTGTCTGCTTTGTACTCAATGGCCATTGCATTGGTGTTCATGTACGTATGATCGAAAGAAGTCCATGTGGAGCCATCAAATTTAATAAGCTTTGAGTCGCTTTCTGCCCATATATTTCCATCTTTGTCAGCAGCAACATTGTATAGATAATCAGTATAGATATCAGAATTTGAAGTGCTATATACAGTCCATCCTGCACCATCAAATTTAACAAGCCCTGTATCAGTGGTTGCAAACCATAAATGGCCTGATGAGTCAATAGCAAATTGTACTGTTGAATTTGAAAGTCCGGAATTGCTTGAATTGTATTGTGTTACCCCTTTGGTTTGCATGTTTACCTTAAAAAGACCAGCATCATTTGTGAGTACCCATAAATATTGGTCTTGTTTAATCGTTTGCCGGATATTTTCTCCCACAGAAAAAGAGCTCCAGATTTGGCCTTTTGAATTTACAGAAAAAAACAATATGCTAATGAATGCAATAAATAAAGTCTTTTTAAAAGAAGAAAAAATGTCTGTTTTCATGATTCTGTTGTTTATGGTTTAACATTTTAAATAAAAATGCAAACATATAAAATTAAGCATTAAAATGCAAGCAGGTTTTTTTGCTTTCTGAGAGACTGAACACTATTTTTTTAAACATTCTAACGGATAACGGTTATTCTACGAGGGTGCTATCTGAATTTAAATTTAAAAATAAAAAATATTTCCACAAAAATTGCAGAAGTACCAAATATATAGGCTAAATATTCAACAGCATCTTTAGTTAAAGGGGGTATTGTAATGATTTTTTTATTGCTCATTATATAATCCAATATATCTAACAAAACATGTTTAAGAAAAAAATATTTTTTTTAGCAACTATTTAATGCTTTTTTCCGTAAATTGGAATACAAAACTTTTATAGAAATATAATTAAATCAAAATAAACAATGAAAAATAAAATTATTATAGCCGGGATATGCATTGCATTTGCAATTGGATTTAGTATGTGTGAGTTGGAAGATGAGCCAACACCGACTCGAAAATTAATGGAAGGTGTTTGGGAAGTGACAGAAGCATATGATTCATCTGGGAATTCAATTGTTGATAAAGTCAATTTTCTTGTTCCTACTTATGTTCAATTCACTGATTATATGACTATTAATACAACTGCAGGCCCTTTGTTTATGTATATAGTTTATGGGGATAGCAAATTCATACAGGTCACATCTAAATTAGATGCAGCGTTTGACTATTTAAATTATCAATGGACTCCTGGTAATTACGGGGTTCATGATGGTGTGCAGGAAACATTTAATATTGAAGTAGAAATGAAATTTCCCGGAACACAAACATTAGAAGAAATATTAGATATAATGGGAGTTAATTATTCTCAGTTTTTCACTCCAGTTATTAGACATACTTTTAGAAATGTTTCAATAGACCTAACTGATGATGATCCAGATAAGATGATAATTACTTTTGATAATAATGTAGAACCAACTTATCAAGTAAAAGACCCTGATCTTGTTTATCAGAATTGGTATGGTGTTTCTTGGGAATTTACACGTTGTTATTTTGTTTTGGAAAAGAGGTCAAAAACTCTTATGGAATTAATGGATGAACAGCAAAAATAATAGTAGCCACTATTTAATTATATAAGAATTGCTACCACACCTCACGCTCCCAATTGTTTGAGAGCTTCATAGACCAGGATAGCGGGCCATACAACGGCTTTTAAAAAACCGAGTACGCCCATCCAAAAACTTGTAGCATTGGCAATGAAGTAAATTACTGCACCAATGAAACCTATCCCATAGACTGCATTGCATCCGTTTTCGTGTACTTTTTTCATATGTTTTTATTTTTAATTTACTGATATAGAGTTGTTTAATTTCTCTATTTAACATAATATTATTTTTGCAAAATTAGTTTTATAAAATCATGCGCGTGTGTGTTAAATTTCTTTGTCATGAGCGTTTCATATGTTTTTATTTTTGTTAATTGTTCATTATTAATTATTTATGTTTTACTGCGTAAACGCTAAGAGAGTTAAAATTTCATATTCATGCTCTATGGCAA
>CAZJWE010000207.1:0-5913 GCA_964549265.1 uncultured Bacteroidales bacterium
TACAAACGCTCAATTTAATTTTGTTATGTGCTTGTTTTTTATATATTTGCATAAAACAAAAATATATTATATTTGTTTATGCCCAAATATTGCCTGCAACGACAATTGGCGTTGTGGAATTTTTGTGCTTACTGGCAAAAGAGCATTTCATCATTATTTTGAGCATAGATTATTTGAATTTTTTAGTATTTTAGATACTATGGAAAATAAAGACTTCAATAAGAATAAACTGATTGAGTATTGGATTACTGGCTCGGATGACGATTACGAGACAATGATTGCAATGTTTAAATCAAAATGATATAGTTGGTCTTTGTTTATAAGACACTTAATGATTGAGAAACTTTTAAAAGCATATTATGTCAAAGTTAAATCTGACTATCCACCTCTTATTCACAATCTTTTGAGACTAGCAGAGGAAGCAGAATTAAAATTACCAGATGATAAAAAACAACAACTTGTGACAATTACTGCGTTTAATATTAACGCAAGATACGATGATTATAAAATGAGCTTCAAGAAAAAATGCACCACTGAATTTACCGAAGAGTGGATTGAAAAATTAAAAGAATTAAGACCATGGATAAAAACATCGATACAACAATAGCAAAATATCTGGATTTGATTAAAGAAAAATTCGCAGGTATTGAGAAAGTATATGTGTTTGGCTCATACGCTAAAGGGAAATCAACGGAAAATAGTGATATAGATGTTGCATTGATTTTTTCAAGCTTGGATGATTCAAAACGATTTGATATTCAAGTACAACTTATGATGTTGGCAGCACAGATTGATTCAAGGATTGAACCGCATCCAATTTCTCATGATGATTTTGATTCCGGAAATCCATTTGTTGTTGAAATTAAAAAGACAGGAATTGAAGTTGCTGCATAAGCCCCCGTTGTCCGTAGCGTCCTCGCTACGGACCCCTCTCTTCAATTAACACATTCGCTTAAAACATCCATCCATTTATCCCCAAGGTATTATATTTAAAGTAGTAACAACTTTTTAGCTCCTGAAAATTCGTTTGTAAACGCTTATAAACATTTACAAACATTTTGTTTATTTCAACTGAAAAGTATACCAGTATTTCAGTTGGAAAGTGTACCACTTTTAATATAAAACCAAAAAAGGCTGTCCGACAAAGACAGCCTCTTTTTTTATTGATAAAACCTATCGGTTATATTTAACCGGAATGGTATATTTCACCTTAACGTTTTTGCCTCTTTGTTTTCCGGGAGTCCAATGATGGCTTGTTAACTTAATCACCCGGACAGCTTCTTTATCAAGCTCAGGATGCGCGCTCCTTATAACCTCAACATTACCAACGGTTCCGTCTTCATTTACGGTAAATTGAATATAAACAGTGCCTTCTATGTTTTTTTCTGCTAAATGCTTTGGATATTTTAAGTTATGTTTGATAAAGTCCCGTACATCTTTATAATCCTTATGCTTGAATTCCGGCATTTTTTCAACAATAACAAATACCATCTCTTTATCTTCTATTTTTTCTTCTTCCTGTGCAGATAACTCAACATCCATTTCAGAAGGCACACCAGATTTACTAATTGATTCTGAACGTCTGTATTTAGAATAGGCAGGTGCTGCATTTGAAACATATCCTATAGCAGCATTGCTTACGCCCTGGGGCAATGGCAGAGGCTGTTGTACTGTGGATACCTGCCCGGTGTTATTCCTTATTTCGGAATCAATGGCGATGAATGAGGTGTATGCTGTTAATAGATTGTATTTTAGCCCGAGATTGGTGATGTCTTCTTTATGTTCTTCGTCATGCGATATTTTCATGAAGTCGTCCAACACACGGACTTTTTGACGCGCCCATAAATATTTGATCGCCGAATTTTTATCATCAGGGCTAACGGAATGTACAAAGATGTTTTTTTTGTAACTGCCCTTCCCCGAAGAACCGGTTAACCGGATCGCTCCATTCGGTTCGCCTTTCCATTTACCATACAGGATCACAGGGCGTTGAGCCAGGATGTCGGGAACTGATATGGGTTCCACATCATATACATCAAAGCCGTCATAATCAACCCGGATGTTTGTAAGTACAGGGCTTTGGATGTATTGCATCAGCTTGTGGGCTTTGGCATGTGCTTCTGATTGGTTCAACACAATGAATGCTTCCCCGCAACCCGCATTGGCCATGCCTTCAATGATAAATCGGTTGACCGAACTGCCAATGCCAAAAGAAAAAAAGTTTGCCTTATTGAGGTTGGCCCTGATCAATTCAAATGCTTCTTTTTCAACTGTTACATATCCATCTGTAGCAATCACAAACGAACGGGCATAATTTTCAGTGCCTTTTAATGACAATGCTTTTTGCAATGCAGGAAGCAGCCTGGTGCCTCCGCCGCCCCGAAGGTTTTTGATATTGTTTAAGGCTTTGTTGATGTTTTCTTTGGTTGCCGGAAGCGATGTTTCTGATAAAAGCCCTGATGATCCGGCAAATGTCATTACATTGAACCGGTCAACCGGCTTTAGTTTACCCAACAGGTTTCGCATCAGTTCTTTAGATACATCCAATGGAAAGCCTGACATAGAACCAGATATGTCGAGTATAAAAATGTATTCCCGCGGTGGGATTTCATCCGTTTCAATCCGTTTTGGAGGCTGCATCATGGCAAGGAAGAAATTTTCATCTTTTCCTTCAAAGAGCAAAAGTCCCGATTCAATTTGATTTCCCTGCAACCTGTATTGAAGCACATAATCGCGGTTCCCTTCTTTGCCCCCTGCATTTTGCAATGCAATATCTGCCTGGTTTTTTCCGGAGTATTGAATGTCCGTTTCATGGGTTTTACATCGTACATCATGAAGAGGCAGGCCTGCTGCTATATGCACATCAATGTCAAACCCGTAAGTTGGATCAATGCCTTCATGGGTATATGGATTGGCAATCCATTGTTCATCGGCCGGTGCATCGCCTGCTTTTGACTCGGAATAACGGGGCCCGACAACCGTAGGATAAACAAATTCATATATCCCGTCTTCCGGGATCAACAGCTCAGTATAGCTTAACTCCACCTTAATCAAGTCGCCGGGCATAATATTGGCCACATTCATCTGAAACACATTAGGCCTGTGTTGCTCTAATAAAGAAGCGCTTTTCCCTTCCTGTTTTGCCTGTTCATAATTTGCACGTGCTTTTTGTTTTTCCTGTACAATCGCAACAATTTCCCGTTCCCCAATGGTCATTTTCATAGCATACACAGCAGCCCTTGTTGAAGCCGGAAAAACGTAAATGGCTTCAATAGGGCTGTTGCCTGTATTTTGATATTCCTGGATGACATTTACATCAGCAATAACCCCCGCTATATTGACTTCGGCTCGTGTTGACTTCAAAGGCAGTTTCGGATTCTCAGATTCATCACTGATGACTGTAAAATAAGGAGATAATGTTTTGTCTTCATTATTCCCTTCTTGCATTTGTCCACATGCATACACGCTGTTCAATAAAAACAAAGCGGTTAAAATATAAACCAGTTGTTTTGTGTTTTGGTTGATGAAATGAATTGCTTTCATGATAAATTGTTTTAATGAATAATTAATGATTTTATATATAAGATGCAGCATTAAAATTTTTCCATAAAAAATCAGCAAAAAAAAATTTTCAATGCTCTATTTATTTAGTTTTGTAACAATTAAAGTAAGAAGAAAAAGGTGGAATGTAAGACAGTAATCATACAAGACAATGAATAACCCGTTTATAAAGCTGTATAAAAGAAACAGTAGCAGGGATGATGTTCATCAAAAGACCGATGATGAATTGATAGCATCTTATCAAAAGAATGATGAGGCATTTTTTGTTGGTGTTTTGTTTGAACGGTATACGCATCTCATTTTTGGTGTATGCATGAAATACCTTCGTGATGAAGACATGGCAAAAGATGCTGTGATGGATATTTTCGAGAAATTAATGGATGATTTGAGAACCCATGATATCCGGAATGTTAAAAGTTGGTTATACCAGGTATCTAAAAATCATTGTTTGATGATGCTGCGTAAAGCATCTCCGAAAATGGTAGATATTGAGGGTAAAATAGAAAATAATACAATTTTTATGGAATCGGATAGCGAAATGCATCATACAAATAAAGAAGAGTTGGAATGGAGGGGCGATGGGTTGGGAAAAGCCATTCAGCTACTAAATAATGAACAAAAGACATGTATTGAGCTCATGTATTTACAGAATAAGAGCTATAAAGAAATTACAGAGATAACAGGTTTTCCAATGAAAAAGGTGAAAAGCTATATACAAAATGGCAAACGGAACCTGAAAATATTTTTAGAAAACAGGAGTAATGATGAAAAATAAACATTATATAAATTCACGATTGTTTCACCCTTCGGGTTGCCTTACCCATGAAACTGTGGAACATTATCTTCACAACACATTGTCTGAGGAGGAAAAACGTATGGTAGAGCAGCATATCAATGAATGTCCTTTATGTTCAGATGCAGTAGAAGGACTGAATATGGTGAATGCGTCAAAACGTGAATCTGTTATTCAGGATATAAATCAACGTATATCGCAACAAGCCGGAGGTATGCGGACTGGCCGGCCTGGTTTTTCAAAACAGAACAATGCATTCCGGTATGTTGCAGCAGTAGCAGCCCTCCTCATACTTGTGGGAAGTGTTTACTGGTACCAAAAAAGCATAGGAGATAACACCCAATTTATTGCAGCTACAGAACAAAAAGAAAATAAGGAAGAAATTATTGAAAAACAGGAGAGGCAAGGTGAAGAGATTGAAAAAGAAAAAACAACTATTTCTTCATCACCTGCTCAGGAAAAAAGTAAACCAAAGGTACAGCGTGTTCCTGTACCATCAGAACCTGAAATTCAAGAACAACCTAAAAGGATTAAAAAACTGGAAGTACAAGAAAATGCAAACCAAACATCTGCTTCTTCACAGCAAATCGGCACTAAAGATGTAATGGACGGTGAGAAGGAAACAATTGGAGATGCGGTAAATAAACAAAATGTGCCTGAAACGGAATCCGCGGAGGATGAAGTTTCATTAAACAAGAAAAAAGTACAAGAATCTCCCCAACCCGAAGATATTGTAACGATTGGGTATGCCAATACAACAAAACGTGCAAAAACATCTGAAAATAGGGATAGCGAAACAACTGTAAATACCAAGAGGAAAGCACAAGCGCCTCCCCAACCCGAAGAAGTGGAAATAAGTACAGCAGAAGATGATGTTTCAGGCAGTGAATCAGTAAAGTCTGAACCCGCCCTTGATGAAGATACAGATGTTGTTTCGGAGCCTTCATCCAAACTCGGGTCAACGGACGATTATATTATGCTTGAGGAAGAATCGGTTGAAGATAAAGTGTTTATTATTGTTGAAGAGATGCCTGAATTTAAAGAAAAAAATGGAATGGAAGTATTCAGACAATATATAGTTGAACATATTGAGTATCCAAAAGAAGCTCAAGATAAAAAAATAGAAGGGAAAGTATATGTTCAGTTTATTGTGAATAAAAATGGGAAGGTTGTAGATGTTGAAGTTGTGCGCGGAGTACACCCGTTGTTGGACAAAGAAGCAGTTCGGGTTATTCAATCATCACCGGAATGGGAGCCCGGGAAACAACGGGGAGAACGTGTTAATGTGAAGTTTACATTTCCTATTGTATTTAGTTTGGAATAATTATAGCCTGTCTTAACATATTTTTTTCCCGTAATGAAGTTGTTTGCACTTTGAATTTTCTATAGTGATTCCTCAAAATACATTTTTTAAATTTGTCAACTATGTATTAGAATAGGGCAACCTATACTAACCAAAAAAGAACACATTCTTAATAAATTAAATTATTTTTTTTATCCCGGGATAAAAATTATATCTTTAACCTGGAAAATTCATGCCATTAGCTTTGTGCAGATGC
>CAZJWE010000208.1:0-5845 GCA_964549265.1 uncultured Bacteroidales bacterium
GGTTCGGCGGACAGAACAACACGCTGATTCTCGCCCCGGTCGGATAGGTCACCCCTAAGGTTTTTTAATTCATAAATAACAGAAGGAATTTTTTTAAAATCATTTCTTGGCAAGTATAATGCTTGCAAATATATCAAATCTCCTATAAAATCGGGTAAAGTATCCAGTTTATTAAGATTATATTCAAGGACATTTAAATATTTAAATTGGGCTGTTTCCTTTGGCACTGCTGTTAGTCCTTTTTTGAAAATGATAAGCTTATGTACTTTATCAGGTTTTTTAATTGCTTCTTCAAGAGAACGGTAAGTATGTAATTGATAGAGTTCTTCTATTGAAAAAAAAAATGAAGAATCAAATCCTTCTGGATATTTTATAGAAATTGTTTGTGTTGAGTTGTTTTTACATTGTACCAATATGACAAGTAAAAAAATGTAATTTAAATGAATGCTAGAAAATATTTTTTTCATACCTGTTTTCTTATAAGAACTTATTTGATTTAAAAATTAAAATATAGCATAGCTAATTTTAAAACTATAAGTACGTCCTGAATATAATCGTTCATAGAATTGATCTTGTGCTTTATATGATTGAAATACTTTTTCTTTTTTATCATCTAATATGTTAGATACTTTTAAGCCAACCTGAATCCGTTTATTTGTGCCAAACGCTTTGTTTGCATTAAAATTTAAACTATGAAACGGATTTGTATAAATGTTCGGACGATCAACAATTCCTACAATATATAAAGTTTTTCCTTTAATATGGTAAAACAACCCGGCTTCTAAATTTTTCCAGAATCCGTTCTTTCCTCCATTATAAGATATTCCGCTGTTTATAATATAGGGTGCTTGGCCTGCCATATTCCTGTATTCATCAATTGTTTCACCCAGGCGTGCATTTTCAGCACGTGAGTCATGTTCTGTTGGGCTCATTTTAATGCGGGATCGGGTTAAGGTAATATTTGATGATATACTTATATTTTGAAGTTGATTAGTGATAGTCGCCAGTCCTAAACGGAATTCGAATTCTGTACCAAATATTTCTCCATCACCTACATTACGAGGTTGGAATGCCCCTGTTTGTTTGGAATGTTGGACAATCTCAATGGGGTTATTGAATTTTTTATAATATCCACTGATAGAAAACATTTGTCCATTTGATTGAATTAATTCCCAACGTAAGTCTAAATTATGAATAGTAGCACTTTCAAGATTTCCGTCCCATAATACATTCTCTTCATTGTCTTTGTCTGAAAATAATCCGCCTATAAATGTTTTTCCACTAATGGGGTCATATATTTCTGCAAATGATAATTCTTTTAATGAGGGGCGGGCAATTGTCATAGAATATGACATTCGTATGTTTTGATAAGGATTTAAAATATAATTTAAGTTAATTGCAGGAAATACATTCAAATCATTTATAAGTAAAGAGTCGTTTAAATTTAGGCCTTGTTGGTTAAGCCCGGTATAATGTTGAGTATAATGTTCTACCCTGGCACCAATATTTGTATTAAAATTCTCAGTTAATGCAAGCTCGCTAGATATATATCCGGCAATGTTATTAGTGTTTGCATTAAATTTATTTGGATTATTTGGAATACCCTCCGGATTATTGTATGGATACTGTAAAAAAGCAGCCTCATAGGTAGTCCCTTTTCCAAAATCTTCATTATAAGGCCATAGATTATCCTGATGAAAAAGTTCGTCAGGATCTCCTGTCAATGGGATGTTACGAATATTTAATTGATAAATATATACCCTGAAATCCCGTTGTTTATAGGTTTCACTTCCTCCAAAACGGATTTTTGATTTTCTTCCGAATAACTCAATATCTTTTGTTACTTGCAATACGCCACCAAAATTTATCTCCTCTAAATCTCTCCAATTTCGTTGAGGAAAGCCTACTTCTGTTCCAATTCTGTAAGCACCATCATCCCTAAGTTCATAACGTGTAAAGCGTGCATCTGGATTATATAGTTTTGAAATGGTTGGTGATAATTTCCATCTAATATCCCATCCGGTCTCATAAAAGTTATGATTTCCGCCAAAAAAAATATTTGTCAATGATCGTTGACTGTAATCCAATCCATGCTGTATTGCATTAAATACAGATCCTTGGTCAGATCCTTTAAAATTAAAGATACCCGCCTCACTTTCTCCATTTTGTAAATGGAGAATTTTTATTTTGTATTTAGACTGTTTAGTTTTTACAGCAAAACCGGCTAAACCACTAATAAATACATTTTCAATTCCATAATTACCAATTTGATATTCTCTTCTTTCCATTTCATAAACATCTTTGTACTCGTTGCCTTGTAATATTGCATAGCGTCCAAATTCTGCATTTTCAAAGAATTCAATACTTTTATTATATGATAAAGAAAAAATATACCCTAATGTAACATTGTTTAACGGGATTTGATTGCCAAATGAAGTGCCTATTCCATAATCCATGAAGCTTTGTGTTTTATATGCTGCCATATTCGGATTAAAACTGTTAAGAATTTCTTTAAATCGTTTGGCCTCTTTACTATCGGGATTGCCGGTTACATATGTAAAGTTTGGGATGTTTTCTTTCGCCGGTATTTCACGGGTTCCATCATCAAATCCTAAATAATCAGTTTTCCCTCCTTCATAGGTTAAATAGTTATTATTAAAATGAAAGCTTGGATTATATTTACTGCTAACAGATATTTTGCCTGTTTTTTCTTCCGGAAAATCAATTATATTGATATCTATTAATCCACCGGTAAAATCGGCAGGTAATTCTGCACTGAATGATTTATTGACTATTATGTTTTCTATGATATTTGTAGGAAAAATATCCATTTGTAAAGTATTTCTGTCAGGGTCTAATCCGGGAATATCCAATCCATTCAATAATGTTTTGGTATACCTGTCTCCCAACCCTCTTACATAAACATATTTTCCACCGGAAACTGATACACCAGAAACCCTTTTCATGGAAGAAGCAGCATCAGAATCTCCGATTTTACGGAATTTGGCAGCAGAAATTCCATCCAGTAAGGTTGTTGATTTTCGTTTCATCGCAAGAAGTGCTGTTTCGTTTGACCTTCTTACTTCTCCTTTTACTACCACTTCATTCAATTCAACAGTGGATTCTGCTAAACTTATTTCACCAATCACATTGCTTCCTCCGGAAGACACCTTTATATTTTTTATGGTATCTGTTTGATAAGAAATGAAGGAGATGATAACATGATAAGTACCCGGTTGAACACTCAGGTTGAATTTACCGTCTAAATCGGTGATTGTGCCTATGGTTGTTCCTTTTATAACTACATTTACTCCCGGTAAATATTCACCTGTCCCCGCATCAAATACAGTACCTCTTATATACCCTTTTTGAGCGAATATTTGAGTGAATAAAAAGATAGAAAATAAAGTAATAGATATTTTTTTGTACATAGTTATATTTAATTTTTTTGCAAAATTAAAAAAAAAAACACGCGGGGGTCATATAAAATCCGCGTGTTTTTTTATATTTTATTGTGTATTAACGTGATTCCTTTTTTTAGAAGTCAGCTAACTCTCCGGCTTGATCAGCCCATGTCCAATCTTCAAATTCCAATTTATCAGCACCAACAGTTGCAGATGTTACCACTTGGGCTTCATCATCTGTAAGGCTATCAAAAGCACCTCCATTATCAGACTTGTCTAACATAATCATGTCTATAGTAGTATTTCCATCTGTCAAATGGCTAACATTAAATTCTAAACCCGAAATGGTTATATCACCACTTTTATAATTGTCAGAACCGTCATTTTCATCAATTTCAAAGTCAGAGTCTTCAGAATAATTAAAAAAGTAAAGGTTTTCTAATGTACATTTTACACCATCACGAAGGTCAGCATATTCGCCACCATCTACACCGTCATCATTCCATCCTTTGAGGCTACCATTTTTAAGTGTAAATCCACCATTGTCCTGGGTGCCTTCCGGGCCGTCCAGTTCTAATCCATGGTCAGATGTTTCACCAGCAATACCAATAAAATTATCAATAGTACCCGTGTAATCCTGGTCCATGTCAAATGCATCATCACCCTGGTTCCAGATGAGTACATGAGATACATTTACCGTACCGCCAAAACATTCAATCCCGTCATCCTGGTTGGCAACAACCTCAACATGGTCAATTGTAGTGCCTGTTCCAACACCACCTAATGTTATACCATTGATCTCATTTCCTTCTCCAATGTTAGATCCGCCATGACGTATTGAAATATATTGAATTGTTCCTGAATTATCATCGGCTTGTGACCCCCCATAAAGGCCATTGGGATCAGAAGCAGGAATTCCTTCAATTTGTATGGCCTCAGCATCAGCAGAAATAGGTGCATTGCCAAGAACGATCAAACCGCCCCAAAGGCCGTTCAAATCGGGATCAAGATTGCTTGTCAATTCACCAGGTTCTATCTCATCAGCAATACTTGTAAAAATAATGGGTTCGCTTGCAGTCCCTTGTGCTATCAATTTACCACCTTGTGCTACAACAAGTGCAGTTGCATTTGAACCTGAGCCGGCTTCGCCTTTAACAACAACACTTTCTTCAATGGTTAATTGAGCTCCTGATTCAATTGCTATTCGGCCACCGAGAACATAAATTTTACCTGATTTCCAGGTTGTGTTTGATGTGATGTTGTCTGTGACCAAAACAATTGTTGTATCACCTGTTACTGGCGGTTTATCGTCATCATCATCGTCATCATCGTCGTTGTTGCAGGCACTTAATGACAACATTAAGGCTGCAATTAAAGCAGCTGTAATTTTTAAAGTAATGTTTAAATAATTCCTTTTCATGATTTTAAGGTTTTAATTTGAAAATAAAATTGGTTTGTAAAATTCGATTACAAATTAAAACCATATTTTTCAGAGAGGTGTTAATTGTTGATTAACGAATAGTTAAATTTTTGTTAATCATAAATCATAACTTAACAAAAAATTAATATTAAATTTAAGATTTCTTAACAAACTTTGTGTTATTTTCGTTTCTAATTTATTTAACATTTATTTAATATGGAAATAAAGGGTGCGAAAATCCTTATAGTTGATGATGAGAAAGACACATGTGATTTTATCGGGTATAACCTGGAGCATGCCGGTTTTGACGTTTTCATGGCAAACAGTGGCAAAGAAGGGATAGATAAGGCAAAAGAAGTTTCTCCTCATATTATTCTGCTTGATATAATGATGCCGGGAATGGATGGCATAGAAGTATGCGAGCACATTCGTTCCGAAGAATCTGTTAAAAATGCATTGATTGTTTTTTTAACAGCCCGTGGCGAAGATTATTCCCAAATAGCAGGATTTGATGCAGGTGGTGATGATTATATTACCAAGCCGGTGAGGCCTAAAGTATTGGTGAGCAGGATTAAAGCATTATTAAAACGATATGATAACCAACCATTTCTGTTTAACCGGACAGCAGAAAAACAACCTGTAAAGAACAATGAAAGCATCCTGGAAAAAAAAGATATTTTAATAGACAGGGATCGTTATGTTGTTGTGAAAGACGGAAAAGACATTGTATTGCCAAAAAAAGAATTTGAACTCCTGTTGTTGCTGGCAGAATACCCTGATAAAGTGTTTTCTCGCGAACGCATATTTCAAAATGTCTGGGGCGATGATGTCATTGTTAGCGACCGCACCATTGATGTGCATATCAGGAAATTGCGCGAGAAATTGGGCAGCGACCGCATCAAAACCATCAAAGGGGTGGGGTATAAGTATGTGGAGTAACAAATAATACAGTTATTTTTTTATCTGGTTAAATTATTTGGCAAAGTAATAAAGTTTCTGGCAATGATGCTGCAGGATTAAT
>CAZJWE010000209.1:0-5811 GCA_964549265.1 uncultured Bacteroidales bacterium
AACTGCGCTTTTTGGGGCTGCGCAAGCCTCGTTATCGAACATTATGATCCAAACATTGGCTTTTGCTCTTTCAGTGCAATGGGCTAGTGCTTTGTTTTTATGAACTTTATATTTTCTCTGGTGACTCCTCAAAACACAATGTATTTTAGTTTATCAACCATGGTTTAGAATAGAGCAAAAAATGATAATAAAATCTCTTATAAACAAAAAAGCCCCTGCATGGCAGGGGCTTTTGTTATTATAGCATCACATATTTATTCTTTTACAAGAATTCCTTTAAGTGATCCATCAGTTGTTTCAAACGAAATAATATACATTCCTTTTGTCAGGTCTGAAATATCAATTGATTGAATATTACCGGACTGAACAATTTTAATTGTCTTTCCTGATAAATCCATAATGGATACTTTTTCAATCTCAACTTCTCCAGAAATAAATACGACATTATCTGCAGGGTTGGGATAGTAGGTAATGGCTTCATTATCAATAAGGCCGTCAATACCTTGCGGAGTATATGTGAATGACCTTGTTTCACTCCATGGGCCTGTATTACCACCAATATCTATTGCCCTTACTTTCCAGTCGTAACTTCCTTCACCAGGTACCACAATATTTGCTTCTGTTACATTACCAAAACTATAGATGCTGTCACCAACCATGACCTCATAGCTTGCAATGCCGTATTCATCAGCTGATGCATTCCATAAGAGCAATACGCTGGAATCAGAAGTTGCAAATTGATCTAATGGCCTGTAAAGTGTAGGTGCTGTTGGTGGAACTGTGTCTGTAATGATTATTGTGAATGTATCAACACTGCTCCATGCTCCTACATTATCTGAGCCATCAATGGCACGCAATTTCCATGTATGGTCTCCTTCTAATAAAATGACAGGGGAATTCAAAAAGTCATTAGAGCCTGCATTGTATATACTGTCATCAATGCTGATCTCATAATTCTTAATACCGCTAAGGTGGTCTGTCACTTCCTCCCATGCAAATAATGGAGTAATATCTCCAATTGTATCACCTTCGGCTGGAGTTATAAGTGTTGGGGCACCAGGAGCTTCGGTATCCTCTTTTGGTAATCCGCTATATACTTCAATTTCCCAGAAAGAAACACCATAAGGACCTTTCTCGGTCGCATACATTCTGACATATCTTCCTGAATCTGCAAGGCCGGTGATTTCTTCAAAATAATGGTCGTCATAGGTTTCTGTCAAATCACCTGAACGAGAATGTATGGTATTCCAATTTGAAGTATCCCTGGCTACTTGTAATTCATAACCACGAGCGTAGGCACTTTCCCATATAATTTTGACTCTGTTAATTTCATACACCTGTCCTAAATCCACATAATACCAGGTTGGCACATGGAATTCACTTCCCCAGCGTGTTTCATAATCGCCATCATTTCCTCCGCTCAGGGTTGTTAAACCTGATTGAACAGATTCTGCAAAAGCATCTTTATTAAGTGCAAGATTCGTAATCCCTGTAAGGAAAAATGTTCTGGTGGTACTCCAGGTTCCGGGATTTCCATTGACATCTATTGCTCTTACTTTCCATGTTGTATCTGTTTCCGAAAGTTTGGGTGCCTGGTAACTTGTGCTAGTACCTGCACTATAAACAGTACCGCCAACTTCTACTTCATATTCACTGATACCATCCGCATCATAAACAGATTTCCATGATAGTAATGGATTTGTGCTATCCAGGTTCACTCCATCATACGGAGTCAGTAATTCGGGTGCTGAAGGCCCTTGGGTATCTGTGTAAGTATCATCTACTTCAAGGGTATATTCAGCAGTCCATGAACCTGTATTGCTATCTTTATCAATAGCACGCAACTTCCATGTGTAGGTTCCATTTGCTAAAGCAGAACCTGATGTAAACTCAGTTTTATCTGCTGAAATTGTATCAACTGTACCATTGATATCTAAATGGTAACTTAATATTCCACTGGGGTCTGATGCAGCCTCCCATTTAAATGCAGGCATCTGGTTGGTTACTGTATCGCCGTCTGCCGGACCTATTATAACAGGTGCAGATGGCCCTGTTGTATCTGTGATCATATCTTTCAGCATACCAATACCAAATACATTGGTAGATTGAGAAGCAACATCTGATGAAGTTTCCCACCAGGATAATTTACCATCTCGTTGGTTGGCATCATCTTTATCAATAATCTTAACTTCCAATCCTATTTTATCACCTGAAATAGGATCGAAATTCAATGTTTTCCACGGGATGAATGCTTCAAGCACATATCCTGAATTATTTGTATTGGCAACAAAATCTACATTTGAAGTAGCTTTTTGAGCTTTTTCAGCCATTAAACCATTGGCCGAAAGGACATAATGAAAATCATTATCCTGATAAAAGTCAGTCTTTCCATTGTTCATGTCCAGGAAAATCTCAACACCATCATTATGCATTATATTATCCACATCATTGGGTGTTGATAAGATATCATCCGTTACATCCACTATAAAATAAATACCATCAGCTGAATATTGTACTTTATACTCTCCTGAAAGATCATTTTCACTGCTTATAGTACCTGTTGTATTGGAAATGGTACGTGCGCTATCATCATTCCATGCACTTTCCATACTTCCATCCAACCGGATATTATCATGGGTTTGTTGAATATTGACAATATCATAATCTTCTGCAAAAACACTGATCACATCGGAATGTGAATTCCCGGTAGCATCATAAGCGTCTACCTGGATGAGGAAGTTTCCTGCAGAAAATGTTTTCTTGTATTCATAAGGTGCAGTTGTTGCTGTAGACACTTTACTGCTGTTAATTGAGAATACAACACTATCAATACCACCTGCATCATATGCTTCGGCAAGAATAGTATATTCAAGCCCGGTTTCCATGTACGCACTGTCAAACGGTTCAATAATGCTGACCTCTGGTGCTACATCTGCACCACTGGCATCATAATGGAATAGCCTGACATCGGGGATTGTTTGTTTGGGCACGTTTGGGCCTGCATATTTTACGCTTAACATGGCATTATCCTCATCTATTACTGTTTGTGATTCTCCTACAGTTTGAGTAAAGTCACATTCAAAATAATCAACAGTAATAGGATGAAGTCCGGCTTCTAACAAGATGCTTCCTTCCAATTCTTCTTTTGATAATTCTGCATTGCTGTGGCCGGTATTATCAATAATGCGTGTGTTGCCTATGTGCAACTGCATTCCGTCATCTGATTTGGTATAAAATGTATACTCACCTGTTTCTTTAATGTTAATATAACCGGAAAACTGGATACTGAAATCATTTGTCATGCTGGTAGCACTCAGGTCTATGCTTTCAGTAATTCCTGATTCACTGGGTTCAACAGGTAAAAATTCAAAATCCATTACACTTGGATCCATACTTGAATGTGCTAAGTAGTTAAGGCCTGGAGCTATGTCGGTTACATTATCGGCTGCTCTGGCAGAACTAATGGCATATTCTTTAGACATCAGGAAACTTTCAGGTTGTCCTTCTTTAAAAGCAAGGGCCTTGACTTCACAGGATGAATTAACATCAAAGCTGCCTGAATAAACCGTGCCATAAGTTCTGGTAGGTGTTTTGCCATTTGTTGTATAGCGTATTGTTGCGCCGGGTGTACTTGTTGAAAGCGTCAAATTCACGCTTGAATAGGTTCCTTCGTCAATAGAAAACTCGGGTTCTGCAACCCTTGTCATCGAAGAACCATAATATCCGGAAATCCATTTTGGTTTTCCATATTCATAGGCACCTAAGTCTGTAGAGTCATTGACAAGTGAATCACTAAAATATGCTAATTCTGATCCCTGATCAATCACATTATCCAATGTGGTAGAATTCTCAACCAACTGAAAATCAGCTGTTGCAAAGTTTGGGTCTGCTACTACATTACTCCAGCTGCTATTATAATAATTGGTGAGGCTTACTGCATTGGCTGTTGTATAATTTTTGGCTATATTATTTACAATATATACATCATAATTTAATGATCTGTGATTTAACTTAAGCCCGTCATAATCATTGGCTGCCCTGATTGTGTTATTATAAACCCTGTAAGCATTGCAATGGTTCATTTGAACAGGACGGTCAATATTATATATCACATTATGATCTATCAACATACGCCCCATATCATTCATTTTTGTATCACCATAATCAAGGTAAATCCCAATTTGTAAAAACTCAGGGGCATTGTACATGATATTATGGTCAATACGCAGCCAGTCGAAATTTCCGCCTCCATCTAACAAACCGGAATCATGCACTCTTGTTAAACAGTCATGAATTATATTATGGTGTATCCTGGCAATGCCTTTGCTTCTTACATCACCATTTTTGAGGCCTCGTAAAGTAATTGCCGCGTGAGGCGTATTCGAAATCGTGTTATAACCAATATCATGATTATAGGAATATGTATCTCGTAAGCCAAAGTTAATACATGCAGATTCAGTTACCTGGTAATTGCAATAATCAATAAAATTGTTATGAATTTTATTGCTCTCTCCCATGCAAGATATAGCTGGCCCGGCAGTATATGTTATTGTGCTGTTGACAACCATATTATTTGACCCGCTTAATATGATCCCTGATTTTCCACTCCATTGTACCTGGAAATCACCGCTTACATCAGAAAAATGATGAATATACTTCGCGTTAATGCCATCAATGACATTATTTTGTGCGCCAGATAATCCAAGGCGCCCTTCATATTTGGTGTCTGTTGTAATAGACGCTGCAAATAGATTAATACTCTTAATTGTGATATTTTTAAGTGACTCTGCTTCTTCAGTAGGAGTAAAAGCAAATGCGCGTTTTTTAACTTCTACGACATTTGAACCAGTTCCGGTTGAAGAAGGTGCATTTCCATCTTTTGTCTTCACATAAAGGGTGTCATTGTGTTTCCACCATTCATGTTTTCCTAATACATTGGTGATTCCGCCATGTGCTGCTACCTGCTCGGGTGTAGGATCGAAAAAATAATAGCGGGTACCATTATCAATTCCCCAATTATCATTTCCAACATTACCTGCTGTGTTTAATAAAATAGACGTGCCGTCTACTGATAATACATCACCTGAATGGCTTTGTCCATCTTTTTTATTTTGCGGGTTTGATAAGTTAAGCCATACCTTGGCGCCAACCCATAAGCTATCCTGATCATAATCATTATCAACAATTTTTACTAGTAGATCGCCTTCATCAGTGGCACCATTCATTACACCAATCTCATGGTCTGTGACAAAATCATTCGGATCGGGAACCGGGCGTTTAGGCCATCTAGCGAGATGAATCATTTCACCATCAATAAAAACCTGGTTGCTCTGGCCACCTTCAGTCACATCCCAATTTACAACAGCGCTATATACACTGTCTCCCTCACTTGTCCAATCGGTGATGACTTCTGTTCCACTTACTGTTACGGTGTCTGTACCATTCGGTTGAAATGTAAGTCCTTCAACGTCAATCTCAACCTGTTCCCGGTAAACTCCCTGATGAATGATGATCACATCATCACTCGAAGCATTGTTTACAGCTTCCTGTATGGTTGCGTATGTTTGGCCCGAACCGACATGTAAATCTGCTCCATATTGGTTCAAACCAAAGACTAACAAGCATGTTAAAGCTAAAATTAGTTTGTTAATTCGTTTCATAAATTTTGTTTTAGATATTAATAAAAATAGTTTGTTATTTAAAGTATTAAGCTGTTATAAGCTATTTTGTAGAAATATTTATGAGGGATTTAAGTATACAATACATATAGTAATGCAAAGTTCGTAACTTATAACATATTAAACTTTATTA
>CAZJWE010000210.1:0-5791 GCA_964549265.1 uncultured Bacteroidales bacterium
ATTGATTGACTTTGTGCAACATAATCAAACCCTCAATAATCATGAGGGTGTGTGTCAAAAAATTTTGTCATGGCTCGGTTCATTTGTTTAGATGTTGAATTGTTTAGTCGTTTAGTTGTGGGGTTTGAGAAAGAGTTTGGACATGATTGTATTGTTGAATTGATGAATCCTTTTGCTTTCATCATTAAATTTTTGCCTTTCAGCTCCACATTTTTGTATGGTTTAAGAATCTTTATCACTGCTGTTCGTTTTTATTGTTCCGAAATAGGATATAATGCTGCGGCTTTTTCAAATGCTGCATATTTTGAATAAAAATCGTATGTTGACCGGATCAATGCAATATCACTGGCTGTCATTGTTGTTCGTGCATCAATGAATTCCAGTAATGAGGCATTGCCAACGGCATATTTTTTTTGAATGATATGAAATGCCTGTTTGGTGCTTTTAACCTCTTTTTGTGATGCAACAATTGATTTTTGAGCAGCCTGCAAATCATGATATGCATTGATCACTTCCAGTTGAATGCTTTTTTGTGCTTCTTGCAGTTTATGTTCTGTTTTGTCGTAATGGATTTTGGCTTCCTGGATTTTGGCACGATTATGAAATCCTTTAAATAAATTCCAACGAAGCACGATTGATGCGATGATGAAGTCATGATCAAATGAAAAATTATAATCTTCGCCCTGGAAGCCATAGTCTGCGTTGAATGCCAGGGTAGGGAAGCGGTTCGATTTGTTTAATTGTATAAGTTGTTTTGATAATTCGGTGGTTTGATGAAGAAGTGCGATTTCTTCACGCTCATCTAGAGCATGTTGTTTGGCAATCGATAAACTGTCGGCATGCAGCTCAATACTTTTTTCATACATATCGGTGATGATAATTGAATCGGTCAGTTCTTTATTCAATAAAAAATTAAAGTAGGCCTTTGCTTGTTTGTTTTGCCCTTCTATTCTGGCAATTTTTTGTTCTATTTTGCTGACTTCTGCTTTTGTCCGGAATATTTTGTCTTCTGTTACTTTATGTTGTGCATAAAGTGATTCCGTGAGCGTTACATTTTTTTCCAACAACTGCTTGGTGTCTTTTAAATGTTTATGTACATCATTTGTCAGCAGATAATTAAAATAGGCAGTCTTGATTTCAGCCACCAGTTGCCGTTTATATGTTTCTGCATTGATATTGGCTATAGCCGTTTGTGTTTCATTGATTTGTTTGTTGTAATAAATGTTGGGATTAAAAAGGGGTTGCACCACGTTGACCTGGGTGTATTGTTCTTTGTTACGGTAAAAATTGAATTCCCTGTTTTCAATTATAGGAAATTGATCAGACATGGTGAGGGTGTTGAGCGTCTGGTAAACAGGATTTAAGAGGTCGCCTACCGGAAATGTAATGGTTCTTCCGCCATGAGCACGTGTATACCTGGCGTTTAAGGTGACCTGTGGGTAAAACAGGCCTTTGGCTTGTTGGAGTTTTTTAAGGCTTACCTGATAATCGGCTTCTTTTTGTTTTAATGCAAGATTGTTTGACAATCCGGTTTGAATATAATACTCCAGTATGGTGTCTTGTTGCGCTTTGGTTAGCCAGCAAAACACTGAAAGCAGGAATAGCAGAAGTAACTTCTTGGTATATATTGGCATGGTTTAAGTTATTTATTGTTTTTAAAACCTGACTGGTTTGCTAGACTATCTTTCATTATTTTAAGGTGATGTTCAATCAAATCATCTTCATTGCACTGGAATATATCTATGAGTTTTTTTCGTGATCGGATAAATTGTAGAATTCCTGTGAGTTGTGTCCACATAATGATGGCCAGTTCATAAGACGGGATGTCATCTCGTATGGTTTTGTCAGCTATTCCTTTGTCAAGTGCTTGTTTTAAGATAGCAAGTGGTGTGTTGGTACGGATGATCTTATTGATTTTGCGTGAAGGTATTTTATCCAGGGTCCGGGATTCAAAATGGATGAGGGATTCGTAATAGTTGTTGTGATGGATGGAAAAATTGTGATATGTTTTTCCCATAATATAAGCATTATCCAGTCCGGTTTTGTTTTCATTGTATTCTTTATTCATTAACTCTCCAAGCTTCTCAAGTCCTTTAACGGCAATTTCAAGAAGCAAGTCTTCTTTGTTTTTAAAATAGAGATAAAGTGTTCCTTTACTCAATTCTGCTTCTTCGGCAATTTGTTCCATGGTAGTATTTTTTATACCATGGGCAAAAAAAATTCTTTCTGCAGCATCAATGATGGCAGCTTTCCTTAGCTTTTTTTCACGTATTTTTCGTTCAAATATACCCATAAACTGACTATTGGTCATTTAATAAACAAAGGTAATTTAATTTCCTGTAATACAAATAAAATCATTACAAAAAAAATTTATTATTTTAACAATAATCTTGTAATTTTGAATGATTTTAAATTTATTCACTACATAATTATTAAATATGGCTATACGACTTGTAACAAAAGGATTAATAATACTATTAATAAATATGTTGATGTCCGGGTGCCAGTCAACAGATCAAAAAACACAGACAGATGAAACATCAACGGATAGCATAGAACTATCATTGGATGCATCTGATGAAGTATTTCTTCAATCTACCAAATCATTGTTATATAATATGTTTTTACCATGTGAAATGGTATATTTATTTGAAAAAACAGACCATGAATTTAATCCTGATTTGATAAATCCGTTAGACAATACAACCAATTATAATACTACAACAAAAAAGTCTTTAAATATAGGTGTAATAGGAGTTGATATGGGGTATTTAAATATGAATGACCAAACTAAAGGGGTTAAAGATTATGCATTGGCCATCAGAGATTTGGCAAAAAGCCTTGGCATTCCCGAAGAGCATGTTTCCAGGGGGATTGACTATGTGGGCAATTATCAAATGAGTGAAGATTCTCTTTTTAAAATCACCTGTGAGTTGTTTGAAATAGCAGATTCATACCTACATCAAAACAGACGAGAATCAACTGCTGCATTGATAGTTGTAGGGGGTTGGATAGAAGCCATGTATATTTCTTTAAACCTTTATGATAGTGCGAATGATGAAGTGATGCAGAAAATCGGCAGGCAAAAGTATTCATTAAACAGTATGATCACCTTAATGAATATGTACCAAAATGATCCGCATGTAATGCATTACCTGGTGATGTTAAGGTCATTGAAAAAAATTTATGACAACATAGAATTGTTTTATGAAGACCAAAAAGATGTAGAGATTGATACAGTGAAAAAACATATTTCAACACGGAATGCACAGGTGAATATTTCAGTAGAACAATACAAGGAAATTAAAATCCTGGTGAATAAGATCAGGAAACATATTATTAGATAGTGCCGGAGTATTTGAGAACCGAACAATAGTGAGCTCACGAACACATAAAAAAAAGTGGTGTGAGTAATTTAGATTTCGAGCAACAACGGAGAAGTTTGACTTTATAGACAAACACTAGATAGAACATAATTATTAACATTTAAAATTGAATCGAATGAAAATGGGAGCTGGAATGTTTTGGGGGATTGTAATAATCCTTATCGGATTGAGCGTGTTATTAAAAGGGCTTAATATTCATTTTCCTATATTTAAAATAGTCATAGGGATATTGTTTATTTACTTTGGAATTAAAATCATCACCGGAGGATTTGGCCATAAAACATTTCACGGAGGGAAAAATGAGGTGATTTTTGGTGAAAAGGAATTCACCACCGAAAACGTAAAAGATCAGGAATACAATGTTTTATTTGCTAAAGGACTATTTGACTTAACGAATGTATCGCCCCAGACGCCGGGCCAGCATTTAAAAATAAACACAGTGTTTGGCGCCAGTGAATTGCGAATTAAAAAAAATATGCCTGTTAAATTAACTATAAGCACTGCCTTTGGTTCAGCTAAACTGCCAAATGGAAACTCCACTGCATTGGGGACAACGCATTATTCGAGTGAAAATTTAAAAGAACAAGAACCTTTTTTTGATATAAAAGCAGATGTTGTTTTTGGGGCATTGGATATTGTGGAAGTGGAGTAGTTTTTTTGGTACTACCCTTATTTTAGGGGTTAACTATTTTTACAGGACCTAAAATACTGTTTAAATATAGTTGTAAATGTGGTTCAATATAAAATTAATCGTTTTGAAAGAACACAACATATAAACTACGTTAAACAATATTTCATACTTTTGTTTCACCTTTAATGATCAAAATAAAAGACAACGCATGAAAAATATTCAATTAGACCTCAGTAAAACAAATGCATTTGTTTCACAAAACGAAATTGATAACCTGCAAGAAGATGTGCAAGAACAGATAAAAAATTTGCACAATAAAACAGGCAAGGGTAATGACTTTTTGGGTTGGCTCGATCTTCCTTCAAGTATTACCCAAGAACATTTAAAAGATATTGAAGAGACAGCGTCCCGCTTAAAAAGCCAGATAGATTATTTGGTGGTAATAGGAATCGGTGGTTCTTACCTTGGGACAAAAGCTGTAAGCGATGCCCTTTCTGATGAATTCAGGTATATGAAAAAACAAGATAACCCGTTGTTATTGTTTGCCGGGCATAATATTGGTGAAGATTACCTTCATGAACTTATAGAATTATTAAACGATACATCGTATGGAATCTGTGTTATTTCAAAATCAGGAACTACAACAGAACCTGCCATTGCTTTCCGGTTATTGCGAGAGCACCTCGAAACGCAAATGGGAAAAGAGAAAGCAAAAGAACGTATTATTGCAATCACTGATGCCAACAAAGGGGCTTTGCGTTCGCTTGCAGACAATGAAGGGTATAAGTCGTTTATCATTCCGGATGATGTAGGAGGGCGATATTCTGTTTTAACACCGGTAGGATTGGTGCCATTGGCCATAGCAGGGTTTAATATCAGACAATTGGTAGAAGGTGCAAAATCCATGGAAGAATCTGCAACTCCTGATAAACCGTTTAAAGAAAATCCTTCTGCATTATATGCAGCAGTAAGAAATATTTTATACCAAAAAGGGAAAAAAATAGAATTGATGGTCAATTACAATGCAAAGCTCCACAACATGAGCGAATGGTGGAAACAATTGTATGGAGAAAGTGAAGGAAAAGAATTGAAAGGCATTTACCCCGCAAGCGTTGATTTCACAACCGATCTTCATTCAATGGGACAATATATTCAGGAAGGCGAACGGTCTTTATTTGAAACTGTCATATCTATACAAAAGACAAATCACAAAGTGTTGATCCCACATGACAATGAAAACTTAGATAAATTGAATTATATAGAAGGCAAACGTGTTGACGAAGTAAATAAAATGGCCGAACTTGGCACCCAGTTAGCTCATGTTGACGGTGGCGTGCCTAATATCAAAATAGAAATACCGGCATTAAACGAATGGTCTCTCGGCCAATTGATCTATTTTTTTGAAAAAGCATGTGCCATAAGTGGGTATATGCTCGGTGTTAACCCATTTGACCAACCGGGCGTAGAAGCATATAAGAAAAATATGTTTGCGCTCTTGGAAAAGCCTGGATTTGAAGAAGAAACGAAGAAAATAAAACAGAACTTATAAAAGAAATGATCAACCCAAAGAAAAAAGTGATATTGAAGAAATGAGTTATGGATTATCGAATCAGTCGTTGATGTTATCAGTTGTTTATCAATTCTAAATAGTGTTTGTTCCATCATGTCTGCTAACTTCGTTACGCTTGCCCCAAAATTGCTCATTTACTACAGTAAACCGCGCTTTTTGGGGCTGCGCAAGCCTCGTTATCGAACATTATGATCCAAACACTTG
>CAZJWE010000211.1:0-5791 GCA_964549265.1 uncultured Bacteroidales bacterium
TTATTCATTATATTTGTTTTTTGAAAGAAAGGAATTAATAGAAGTCCCCTTAAATTCAATTGAAAAATTGTTAATTGACAAGTTATAGAATAACTATATAAGCGTTTGCTCTAAAAAGCCAGGTATTTGAATCATAATGATCGATTATGAGGCTTGCGCAGCCCCAAACACCCATGCCTACTCAACATCTCAACAAATAAACAACTAAACATCTTAATTAATTTGGGGACTAGGAGTAACAAAGTTATCGAACATGATGGAACAAACTGCTCTATCATTATTCCATAAGACTCTCACCCAAAGAAGCAACCATAATGGCTTTAATAGTATGAAGCCGGTTTTCAGCCTGATCAAACACAATGGAATGTTCGGATTCAAATACATCTTCAGTTACCTCTAGTCCGTCCAATCCGTATTTTGAATAAACTTCCTGTCCTACTTTCGTTTCACGGTTATGAAATGCAGGCAGGCAATGAAGAAATTTCACATCCTTATTATTTGTCAAATCAATTTTTTGTTGATTTACCTGGTATGGTTTCAATAATTCGATTCTTTCTTTCCATAAATCTTCATCCTCTCCCATTGAAAGCCACACATCGGTATAAATAAAGTCAGCACCATTCAATGCCGGTTCAGGATTCTCCCCAATTAAAATATTCCCACCATATTCCTGTGCAATCTCCATGCATTCTTCAATGAGTTTTTTTTCAGGCTGGAATTTTGCAGGGGCAGCAATTCTAAAATCTATCCCAAGTTTTGCTGCACCAATTAGCAATGAATTACATGTATTATTTCGAGCATCACCGATGTAACATAATTTTATTTCATTCAAATCCCGGTCTGTATGCTCCATCATGGTCAAAAAATCTGCCATTACTTGTGTAGGGTGGTATTCTGTAGTAAGCCCATTCCAAACGGGTACTCCCGAATATTCGGCAAGTTCTTCAACAACAGACTGTCCAAATCCTCGGTATTGAATGCCGTCATACATTTTTCCGAGCACCCTTGCGGTGTCGCGGATGGATTCTTTATGTCCTATCTGCGAACCGATAGGCCCAAGGTAAGTGCAATTGGCTCCCTGGTCGTATGCAGCAACTTCAAAAGCACAACGTGTCCTGGTAGACGTTTTTTCAAAGATCAGGGCAATATTCTTTCCAGTTAAATACGGTGTCTCCGACTTATTATATTTATCAGCTTTCAATTGCAAAGACAAGCCTAATAAATAATAAATTTCATCAATTGAATAATCCAATAATGTTAGAAAACTCCTTCCATTCAATTCAATATCCATAGTAATCTCAAATTTAATAATTATACAATACTCCTCACTTCAATCAATCTAATAAAAAAAATCAAAACATGTGAAAAATTTTACTGTAAAGAAAACATATTTTTTATATTTTTATCCTGCAAAATTATAAATTAACTACAATTAAATAATATATTCATTATTTTTGTTTAGTTTTGTAAATTCAAAATTTTTGTTCCCTACAAGGAAATATCAATGATGCAATATAGTACTTTAGTTAAATTTAAATATTTAGCAATATTATCAATTGCAATAATTATTATTGTTGGCAATTCATGTAAAAAGACTGTGCAAAAAGGGTCTATTACAGAAGGCCTTATTGAATATGACATTCAGTACCTTGAAAACAATATGCAGAAAAACATCCCCACAAACCTGCTCCCCAAAAAAATGACCATGAAATTTAAAGACAATATTTCCAGGCGGGAAATTGAAGGGTTTATGGGACTATTTTCATTAATGCTTATTACAGACCATGAAGAAACTATTACTACAGCCTTTTTAAAAGTCCTTGGGAAAAAATATTATTATACGGGCGAGCCCGAAGAAAAAACATTTTGTTTTGATGAAATCCCCGGCATGAAGGTAGACCCCAATAATGGAATAGGGAAAAAAATAGCTGGCTTAAAAAACAAAAAAGGGAAAGTAACTTTTAAAAAAGAAGATAAGGAACCTTTTAACTTCTTTTATACACATGAAATAAGGCTGAAAAACCCCAATTTTGGTAATCCATACAATAAAGTTGACGGAGTGCTTATGAACTTCCAGGTTAAACTGAATAAATTAAGAATGCAGCTTTCTGCAGGAAAATTCTCAGACATTGAAATTCCAGAAGAAGAATTTGAGATTCCTTCAGGTTATAAAAAAGTAACAAGAAAAGACATGGAAGAAATTTTAAACACCCTGATGGAATAATTTTTTATAATATCCCTATCATAATTCTGTTTGCAATACGTTAAAAAAATTATTTTTATCTATATTTTTGTCATTTAAATGTCTGTGTAAATTGTAAAAAAAGACAATGTGCCCAAAAAACTCAAATAATAACACCAATAAATCTTCACTATTTATCTATGACGAAAGGGTTCAATTCGTTTTGGGCTTGTTTTTACTCTTTTTTGCTGCATTTTTAACCTTTGCATTTATTTCTTATTTTTTTACCTGGAAAGCAGATCAAAGCTTTGAATGGGGGGAAGCCATTTCGGGACCCAATGTCACAGTTGACAACTGGGCAGGAAAAACAGGAGCTAAACTTGCTAATTTATTTATTTTTAAACTCTTCGGGATAGCCTCTTTTTTCATTCCACTCATGATGATCGTTGGCGGCCTCAGGCTCATAAATATTAAAACATTCCGTTTAACATCATTTATCCGTGGAGCAATGATCGGACTACTATTTCTTTCCATTGTATTAGGATTTATTTCGGGTAAACTGAACGGTTATTTAGGAAGTGGCCTTGGGGGACATTATGGTTATTCCATTAGCGCATGGCTGAACGCATTTATCGGGAAATTCGGGACAGGCCTCTTGCTTTCTATTTCCGTAATTACCTATGTCATATTTTTATTCCCTTCTTCATATCAATATTGTAAAAAACAATTTTATAAAATTACAGGGAGAGAGGCAGAGTTTGATGAAGACTCAACCGTGCCGGTGCAAGATACGGTAGATGCCGGTACTGACGAACAAGACACCAAATCAACTGCAACGGAATCAGAAACCGACCTGGTGTTTGAAACCGAAAAGATCAATGAAGATGATACCGGCAATTATAATTACCAAGATGTTGAAGGCATGAATGACAAACAAGAAGAGGATCAAAACCATAGCGATTCCCCATCATCAGAAGATAAAGATGTTCAACTTACTGTGGAAGAACAAAAAGCGGAAGAAAACGCGATATTGAATGAAAACATCTCACAAATGGAAGATTATGATCCTACACTTGACTTGTCGAATTATAAACTTCCTCCATTGGATTTATTAGAAAAACATGAATCCAATAATTTTGAAGTAAGTGATGAAGAGCTTATTGGCAATAAAAACAAGATTGTAGAGACATTTGCCAACTTCAAGATACAGATTAACAAAATAAAAGCCACCATTGGCCCAACAGTAACATTGTACGAAATTGTTCCGGCTCCGGGCATTCGCATATCAAAAATTAAAAACCTGGAAGATGACATTGCTTTAAGTCTTGCTGCTTTGGGCATCCGGATCATTGCCCCCATTCCGGGGAAAGGAACTGTAGGAATAGAAGTTCCAAATCAGCATCCGCAAATAGTATCAATGCGTTCAATTCTTAATTCGAGAAAATTCCAGGAAGCAAAACATGATCTTTCTATCGCAATTGGCAAAACCATTTCCAATGAAACATTTGTATTTGACCTGGCCAAAATGCCCCACCTTTTAGTAGCAGGAGCAACAGGACAGGGTAAATCTGTAGGGCTGAATGCCATTCTCACATCTTTATTATACAAAAAACATCCTGCACAACTAAAATTTGTATTGATTGACCCAAAAAAAGTTGAACTCAGCGTATATTCCAAAATAGAAAAACATTTTTTGGCAAAGCTACCGGATGATTCGGAAGAAGCAATCATTACAGACACACAAAAAGTCATCACAACCCTTCATTCACTTACTGTGGAAATGGATAACCGGTATAGTTTATTAAAACAGGCAAGGGTGCGGAATATCACAGAGTACAATCAAAAATTCATTGCCCGGAAGTTGAATCCTGAGAATGGCCACCGGTACATGCCCTTCATCATTGTAGTCATTGACGAATTTGCAGATTTAATCATGACAGCAGGAAAAGAAGTAGAAAGCCCGATAGCCCGGCTTGCACAGTTGGCCAGGGCCATTGGAATTCATCTGATCATAGCCACCCAACGGCCAACGACCAACATTATTACAGGAGTCATTAAAGCCAATTTTCCGGCAAGAATTGCATTCAAAGTTACATCAATGATAGACTCGCGTACTATTCTTGATTCTCCGGGTGCGAACCAACTGATCGGACGGGGAGATATGCTCATCACATCAGGAAATGACCTGGTGCGTGTTCAGTGTGCTTTCGTTGATATTTCAGAAATCGAAGCATTAACAGATTTTATAGGTACGCAGCAAGGGTATCCGTCGGCCATGGTACTCCCGGAATATAAATCGGATGATGATGAAGACAAAGGAGAAATAGACCTTTCTAAACGGGACGGCCTGTTTGAAGAAGCAGCACGATTGGTCGTCGTCCATCAACAAGGTTCTACCTCTTTGATCCAACGAAAATTTTCCATTGGTTACAATCGTGCCGGAAGAATTGTTGATCAACTGGAAGCAGCACAAATTGTAGGCCCCTTTGAAGGAAGCAAAGCTCGAAAGGTATTAATACCGGATGAATATACACTTGAACAACATATTAATTCGTTATAAATATAAATTTGGCCTTGACATGATTTATTTTAGAGTAAGAAAGAAGTCAGAATACAGAATTCAGAATTCAGGATTCAGAAGTGAGTCCGGGAAACGTGATGCGTGTGCGAGGCATGCTTTTAACGCCCAAAAAACACTCATGCATTAAATCAAATGAAAACACAATATAAAAATTAGAATGAGGATTTAATTAATAAAAAATAAAAAAACATATGCACTATTTTTACATTTACATTTTAGCCTTTGTTTTCGGATTGAATATCCATGCTCAAACATCCGAAAAAGCAAATAAAATTCTTGCCAAAGCCTCTGAGAATATTAAATCATATCAATGCATCAAGCTCAAGTTTACTTTTACTCATGAAAACATGAGGGATGAAACTGTGGATAATCAAAATGGCACCCTTTTATTAAAAGGTAATAAGTACTTTATTTCTATGCCCCAGACTGATATCTATTACAATGGCAAGACAATGTGGAATTACCTCAAAAATGCTAATGAAGTCAACGTGATAAAACCTGAATCGGATACCACAAGTGGGGCACTTGATTTTACCAATCCGAAACAATTATTCACCATTGAAGAGGAAGATTATAAATCCCGGTATGTTGAGGAAATAACCAAAGACGGAAAAACATACCATCAGATAGATCTATATCCGAGGAACCTGGACCTTGATTATCATCGAATCCGTATCTTAATAGATAAAAACGCTACATTTATCCAATACGTTAAAGTGTTCAGTAAACAAGGAGAACATTTTACATTTGAAGTGAGCGATTTCAATACAGATATCAATATCACCGACAAAGAATTCACATTTGACAAGTCTAAACACCCTGATGTTGAAGTGATTGATATGAGGTTTTAAGTTGTTCGGTTGTGGAGAGGTATCATATAGATACGGGGATAGTAGTTTAGTAGTTTAGTAGTTTAGTAGTTAGAAGTTAGAAGTTAGAAGGGGGAAAATTGGGATCATATTAAGATTCGGGTGGAAAAAAATTATTCCTTATTTTTGTGCCACGAAGTGGCAATTTATTTCAGCACA
>CAZJWE010000212.1:0-5745 GCA_964549265.1 uncultured Bacteroidales bacterium
TTTTCAAAGGTCATATGGAGCTCGCCATGAGTTTAATCTATTGACTTTGTGTAACATAACCAAATCCTTAATAATCATGCTCGTGTGTGTCCAAAAAAATTGTCATGGCTCGGTTCATATGTTTATATTTTGATTTTAAAGGTCATATGGAGCTCGCCATGAGTTTAATTTATTGACTTTGAGTAAGCCAAATAGTCTCTTAATAATCATGCTCGTGTGTGTCAAAAAAAATGTCATGGCTCGGTTCAACTACATATAAACAAATTGCAAGTTATCATTAAATTCGTGGTAGAACCAAAAGAAATAAAGCAAATAAACCATATTTATTCGTGTACAGTTTGTGCTTTTTATAGTATTGATAAGAATAAGTTATTCTTTTTCCTGTCCGTTTTCTTGTCCATTTTGATTATAATCAGCCTGCAGGTCTTCAAAATCTACATTGGTGTATTCATTTTCTGTAACATTTTCATTACCATAATATTCAGATACATCATGCTGATTGGCCTTTGTGTCCGTTTTATTTACGTTTTTATCTTGATTGGTCCGGATGTATTCAAGAGTTTCATAAAATGCATCTTCAAATTTATCCAGGTCTTCGTTATATAAAAATACTTTATATTGCTCAAAATAAAAACTTTTCCTGAAATTATTAAATCGTTTTCTGCTTTCAGTAATGGTTAGATAGAGTTCGTTTTTTTGAGTTGACTTAACATCAAAAAAATAAGTCCTTTTACCAGCTCTGATGGTTTTGGTAAAAATTACTCTTTTCTTTTTCTTAATATTATCACGTTGTCCTTCTTCCATAATTTATAGTTCTTATGCAATTAACAATTCTATCTATTTAAAATTCAAATATACATACTTTTTTTTGAATGAAGAAATAATTTTGCAATTAATTTATAATGAATGGACAAATATATGTTATTTTTTTATTATTACATAAAAATTCATGAAAAATATGTAGGTTTGTTAATGTTGAATTGACAAAAATATTTTTTCTTCGTAAGAAGGGCTTATTATTTGTATTAAACGAATAAATAAAGTATTTTTGTTGTATTAAATTTTATACCATAAAGTTCTTTAATGTAATGATTATAAGTAGAAGGGTTTTGAGAATCAAGATTTTACAAGCGATTTATTCGCATTTTTTATCTAAACGACCTGTTCATAGTTCTGAAAATGAATTATGGTTAAGCATTGAAAAAACGTATGACCTGTTCTTCTACTTGATTGATTTACTTATCGAAATATGTAAATATGAGACTTATCTTATTCAAGTTGCAAAAGAGAAAAAATTGCCCACATCGCAAGACCTGAATCCAAACACAAGATTTATTGAAAATCAGACAATCAGGAAGATTGAAGAAAATGTTCAGTATAAAAAATATAAACAAAATAAAAAGATCAACTGGATAGATTATAGAGATTTAATTAAAAAGATTTCTTCTAATATTAAAGAATTAGATGCATATAAAGAATATATGCAGGCTTCTGAAACCAGTTTCAATAGAGATAAAAAAATCATTATGTCAATTTATTCAGATGTTATTGCTGAAACAGATGAATTATACGAGGTGCTCGAAGATATGAATATTTTTTGGAATGCCGAAATAGAATATATTATTGAACTTATAGGGAATTGTGTCAAAAAAATTAAAAAAGAACAATCGCCTGAAAAAATGCTTGTTGATTTATCAGAAAGCCAGGAAGAAAGAGATTACATAAAACATCTGTTCAGGAAAACGGTACTCAATCATACTGAATATGATGATATCATAAATGATTTTACTACAAATTGGGATATTAAGCGCATTGCTACTATAGATAAGTATGTGCTCTACATGGGTATCACAGAAATCCTTGAATGTCCGACAATACCTGTTAAAGTAACATTCAATGAATATATTGATGTTATTAAATTATACAGTACACCCAAAAGCAAGGTTTTTGTTAATGGCGTGCTTGATAAAATCATCAAGAAATTTAATGACGAAAAGAAAATTTCTAAAACCGGCAGAGGGTTGATTGGAGAGATTTGATATGATCATTAAGTTGATTCGTTTAGTTGTTGAGGAGTTTATGAGTTGATTGATGGGGGCGGCAATCTTGAAGTTAGAATTTAGAAGGTTAGAATTGTAGAAGTTAGAAGGAGTGATTTGTTGATTTGATCATTAAGTTGATTCATTAGGTCATTCACCATTCACCATTAAAAATTCAACTTTTCACTTTTCTCTCAATCCGATGCTTCCCTAATGGCTTGTGCTGTATAACTATCTTTGCATTTTATGATATCTTCAGGTGTTCCTGAAGTAAGCACATATCCTCCATTACGGCCTCCTTCTTTTCCTAAATCAATGATATGATCTGCAACTTTTATAACTTCTAAATTGTGCTCAATCACAATGATTGAATTTCCTTTGTCTACTAATTTATTTAATACATCCAGTAATACTTTTACATCTTCAAAATGAAGTCCGGTTGTTGGTTCGTCTAGGATGTAAAGGGTTTTTCCTGTGCTTTTTTTTCCAAGTTCCGATGCCAGTTTAACTCTCTGGGATTCGCCCCCTGATAAAGTTGTAGAAGGTTGCCCGAGAGTTATATAACCTAAACCCACCTCTTGCAAGGTTTTTAGTTTATTATATAATTGTGGGAGGTTTTCAAAACAATCCACTGCCTGGTTGATCGTTAAATTTAAAACATCACTTATGTTTTTCCCTTTATATGTGACTTGTAGTGTTTCTTTATTATAGCGTTTTCCATGGCATGTTTTGCATGTAACATATACATCGGGCAAAAAGTTCATTTCAATGTTTTGTAAGCCGGCTCCTTTACACTCTTCACATCGTCCGCCTTTTACATTGAACGAGAAACGGCTGGCAGTGTAGCCCCGTATTTTAGCCTCAGGTGTTTGTTCAAACAGTTTTCGTATTTCTGTGAAAATCCCGGTATAAGTCACCGGGTTTGAACGTGGCGATTTACCCAGGAATGATTGATCTACTTCAATGACTTTATTGATGTGGTCAATCCCCTGCAACTCATCATAAGGAAGAGGTTCTTTTAATGAATTATAGATATGTTGGTTTAAAATTGGGTACAATGTCTGGTTGATCAATGATGATTTTCCGCTTCCTGATACGCCGGTGATGCAAATGAATTTCCCCAACGGGAATTCCACATCAATATCCTTCAGGTTATTGCCACGAGCTTTTTTTATAACCAATGAGTGGCCATTGCCTTTTCGTCGTTTTTTGGCAGCAATTATTTTTTTTCGTCCGCTGAGGTAGTCGCCTGTTAAGGTTTTTTGAGATTCAATTCTTCGGGGTTCTCCTTCAGCGACAACTTCTCCCCCGTGTTTCCCTGCCATAGGCCCCATGTCTACAATATGGTCTGATGCAAGGATCATATCTTTATCGTGTTCTACCACTATAACAGAGTTTCCAATGTCCCGCAGGTGCTTTAATGAATTGATGACAAGATTATTGTCCCGGTTATGCAAACCAATGCTTGGCTCATCTAAAATATATAAAACATTTACCAGTTGCGAGCCGATTTGCGTAGCAAGCCTGATGCGCTGGCTTTCACCTCCTGAAAGCGTCCTTGCGGGCCGGTTCAATGAAAGATAATCAAGCCCCACTTCCAAAAGAAATGTAAGTCGTGTTCTGAGTTCTTTTAATATCTCTTCGGCAATCGCTTGTTGTTTTGTATTTAGTTTGGATTCAATATCTTTGAACCACAGAAATAGATCATTGAGGTCCATATTCGATAAATCTGCAATGTTTTTATCTCCTATTTTGTACGAAAGGGCTTCCTTGTTTAGTCTTTGACCCTGGCATTCAGGGCAATCAATTGATTTGAAATATTTTTGCAGCCGTTTGTTAGAGGAATGATCATTTGTCTGAGTGGGAAAGAAGCTGCTTAGATAATCCAGTATGCCATTAAAACTCACTGTATAATTTGCTCCTTTTCCCAGGGGAGTATTTTCAAGTGTAAATAATCTGTCGGTACCATATAAAATAATGTCCATAGCTTCTTGGGGTATATCTTTTACAGGCGTGTCCAGTGTGCAATGATATTTTTTAAGTACAGCTTCAATCTGCCAGAACACCAAACGATTTTGGAAAGCACCAATCGGTTTTATTGCCCCTTTTTTGATGCTTTTATGCTGATCAGGAATTAAAATATCTATAGCTACATCTTTGATGTATCCCAGTCCTTTACAACGGGGGCATGCTCCGCGTGGTGAATTGAATGAAAACGTATAAGGAGCAGGGTCACTATATGCAATACCCGTTGTAGGGCACATGAGCTTTTTGCTGAAATATTTTTCTTCTCCACTTTCTTTATCAATTACCATCATTACGCCTTTCCCTTGTTCCAATGCTATGCCGACAGATTCTTTAATTCGTTTTTGTTGTTTTACATCTATTTTAAGTTTGTCAATCACCAGTTCTATAAAGTGTGTTTTATACCGGTCAATTTTCAATCCGCTGGTAAGCTCAATATATTCACCGTCAATCCGTACATTCAAAAAGCCTCGTTTACGATATTGTTCAAATAGTTCTTTGTAATGGCCCTTCCTTCCCTGCACAAGCGGAGACATGACATATATTTTTTTGCCTTCATAATGCTTCAGGATCAAATCAATGATTTGCTGATTTGTGTATTTAATCATTTTTTCGCCTGTCTTGTATGAATAGGCTTCACCTGCCCTGGCATACAAAAGCCTTAAAAAATCATAAATTTCAGTTACGGTCCCAACAGTAGACCGGGGATTTTTTCCGATAGATTTTTGTTCAATCGAGATAACAGGACTCAATCCGGTGATTTTATCCACATCAGGGCGTTCTATTTTACCGATAAAATGGCGGGCATAAGCTGACATTGTCTCAAGGTATCTTCGTTGTCCTTCTTTATATATCGTGTCAAAAGCCAGAGATGACTTACCACTTCCACTGAGTCCGGTAATCACGGTGAGTCGGTTTCTGGGAATGGTGAGGTCTATGTTTTTCAGATTGTGCTCCCGGGCTCCTAAAACCACAAGCGGATGATCTTCTTTTTGCATTTATGTTGAGTTGTTAAAATTTTAATTAGTGTTTGTCCATAAAGTCCGCTAACTTCGTTACGCTTGCCCCAAAATTGCTCATTTACTTCAGTAAACTGCGCTTTTTGGGGCTGCGCAAGCCTCGTTATCGAACATTATGATCCAAACACTTGAGTTTATAGACAGACACTAATTAGAACGTGCGAATTAAAAAAATCATATACAAAGAGAAAGGTTTAATTAGTAAGAAATTTTGGAATTGAAGGTATATTAATCTTTTTACAGAATAAGTATGGGAGTATTCTCTTGTTTATAGATCATAAAATTAATTAAAATATAACTTAAATTTTTAGACCACATTGTCAATTGTCTGAATCAATCAACATAGATATATGTGTTTTTTATTATTCGATCTATAAAATATTATTTAAACAACTTATTGTCAGATATTATGAATGGGACGGGATAGACACAAATTGGATAAGTATTTATGATTCGACATATATCCCTTTGGACTCCAGTCTTTTAAGCCGGTGCGATACTTCACAAATACAAACAGTAAAAACATTTAAAAATAAGTTTTCAATTGTAGAAATTCCCGTTATTGTTGGATATCTGTATAAATTAAATGATTTTCAAATTTCTCTAAAAGGGGGTTTTATTACAGGTTTTTTAATAAAATCAAACGGAATCATATATAAACA
>CAZJWE010000213.1:0-5706 GCA_964549265.1 uncultured Bacteroidales bacterium
TTATTCATTATATTTGTTTTTTGAAAGAAAGGAATTAATAGAAGTCCCCTTAACTTTAGTTATGCAGAATCCTGTTAATGTGAACAATCGCAATTACGCACATAAAAACGTATACCGGCCTGGACGTAAAGTTCCTGGTAATTTCCTGCTGAAGTAAAAAACCAACCGGGAAAATAAGCATGATGATAAGCAACCTGAAGGAATAAAATAGCTTCTTTAATTTGCAAAGAATATCCACCGGCAATGGTATTACCTATTCCAAAATGATTTTTCGGCCCGTATATTTGATCAAAAGTAAGGCTGTATTGGATAAAAGGACTTGCTTTACTAACACGGGAGAACCAATACCTGTAACCACCCCCCATACTTCCAAAATGATTGTTGTCATCGTATTTGCAATATCTAAACGGAACGATAATGTATGATGCATGCTCATATTCAACAGATGTTAAATGCTGTGCGTATTCAAAATCAAAACTAAACCCTTGTTGAAAATCATCGTTTAAAGATGATGAGACAATCCTGCTATACCCCGGAGCGAAAGATAAATGGTCGGGAAGGGGAGGTAAAGAAAATAATGTCCCTGTTAAAAAGGAAAAAAATATAAGCAATATGAGTTTTCTGAAAAACATTCAATGAAATTCTTATAAGATAAAGGAAGAAAAGTGTAGCGTTTAATAATGGTACTACCCTTATTTTAGTGGTTAAATATTTTTACAGGATATAAAATACTGTTTAAATACTGTTTAAATATAGTTGTAAATGTGGTTAAAATATTGTTTAAATGTTGCTTTTTTTGATTGATGCAATATAGTTGAAAACTAAAATACAACATATTAACTACGTTAAACTATATTTCAACTACATATAAACAAATTGCAATTTATCATTAAATTCGTGGTAGAACCTTAATAATAAAGGTTTTTCTCAGGCATCATGATCCATAGAATGAGGTATGCAGTTACACCGGCCAAAATACCTGTGAATAATGTAACCAGTACAAATAAAAGTCTTGTTAGAGCAGTATCCCATCCGAGCCATTCTGCAATGCCTGCACAAATACCGGCAATTACCCTGTTGTTTGAACGAACCAGTTTATTGTGTTCCATAATTATTCTTTATTTTAGATAACGACTAATTTACTAAATAAATTGAATTAATTTTAGAATAATATAAAAATAATGGTTTTACTGCATATTTAGTGGAAGCCATATCCTGAGTATTCTGAATTCTAAAATAAACACTATTTCCACAAAAATTGCAGTAGTACCTATTTGGTTTTATTTATCCTTTCTACATAATAGAATTTTGGAATGTGTTACATAAGCGGTTTGTTTCACATATCCAATCGCAATTGTTTTGTTCCCTCATTTCCTTCCAGGTTACTCAGGGTCAGCCCGAGCAACCGCACCCCTTTTTTTCTGTCCCATGCCAAATCCAGTAGTTTTTTTCCAATTTCTTCAACGTGTGATGGATCAATCGGATAAACATAGGTTTTGCTTTTACTTACTATGGTAAAATCTTTGTATTTCAATTTCAATGTCAGGGTGTGTCCTTTTTTATTATGCCGTTGAACCCGTTCAATCAACATTCCGGATAGTTTTTCCACCACCTTGTACAACATGTTGATATGGTTTACATCCATGTCAAATGTGCGTTCCACTCCAATAGATTTTCGTATCCGGTGAGGGTTAACAGGTCGGTTGTCAATACCCCTTACAATTGAAAAAAAATGCCTGCCGGCTTTCCCAAAATATTGAACCAGTTCTTCTTCTGTTTTTTGCAATAGGTCAGCGCCGTTTTGTACACCAATGGCATTCATTTTTTTTGCAGTGGCTGCACCAATACCAAAAAATTTTCTAATGGGCAGTTCTTTCAGGAATTTGCCTGCCTGTTCAGGGCGAATAATGTACAATCCGTCCGGTTTATCATAGTCAGATGCTGTTTTGGCAAGGAATTTATTGTACGAAATACCGGCAGAAGCTGTTAATTTTGTTTCTTCTTTGATTTTTTGTTTGATTTCAACCGCTATGTCTGCTGCTTGTGTAAACGATACGGTTAAATGAGAAATGTCTATGTACGATTCATCCAATGATAAAGGCTCCACCAGTTCAGAATATTCATGAAATATATTTTTGATTTTCAATGAATCGGATTTATATACCTCAAATCTCGGACTGATGAATATGAGGCTTTTGCATAACTGGCGTGCTTTATGTGATGGCATGGCCGACCTGATACCAAATGTGCGTGCCTCATAACTTGCTGCTGCCACTACTCCCCGTTGTTTTACTCCGCCAACAGCTACAGGTTTTCCTATTAATTCGGGATTGTCCCGTTGCTCAATCGAAGCAAAATAGGCATCCATGTCAATATGCAAAATGATGTCTGTCATGAAAATGATGAGCTCATGGTTTGAGAAATGTTAATCTGTTATCTGATGAACTTACATCCAACAAAACTTCGTGTCCATGCATTAACGCAAGATTTTTTTTCTGATGCCCACCAGGAAAGCCAAACAATACCGGTATGTTGAATTGTTTTGTCAGATCATGGATGATCTCATAAGCAGTTTTTCCGAATTCACCGGACGTTTCTTTCATTGATGTCATACCCCCAACTATCAATCCTTTTAATTTGCTTAGCTTACCGGCATGATAAAGGCTCATCATCATCCGGTCTATATGATACAAATATTCGCAGGTGTCTTCTATAAACAGAATTTTGCCCTGCGTGTCCGGTTCCAATTGTGTGCCTATTAAGCTGTACAATACAGATAAGTTTCCTCCAATTAAAATTCCATTGGTTTGTCCCAGTATATTTAACGGATCCGGAGGTATGGTATAACAAGGATAGTCACCTTTTAAAATATTGATGATGCTGTTAAAAGAGGAATTGTTTGTTCCCTCATCAGAAGAAAAATGGAGTGGCATTTCTCCATGTATTGTAACCGTATTTGTTTTTTTAAACATCAGTTGATGCAATATGGTGACATCACTATAACCTATGATCCATTTCGGATATTGTTGAAAATGTGTAAGATCAACCTGATGCCATATTCTTGTAAGCCCATATCCGCCGCGGGCACAAAAAATGGCTTTTATTGAAGGATTATCAAGCATTTGCTGAAGGTCTTCGAGTCGTTGTTCATCTGTACCGGCAAATTTGTGAAATTTTTCATTTACATACCTGCCTTTAATGGTTTCATAACCATGATTATGTAACAACGTAATGGCAGTGTCAACAGGTTGTCTGCTTATGAAACCCGAGGGAGCAATAATGGCTGCTTTATCACCTTTTTGAAGTGGTTTTGGAATAATCATTGTGTATCTTCTAATTGTTTTTATTGAAATCCTGTTATCTTTGCTAAGCTATAAAACTTTTAACATTTTTCAGGAGGTTTTCATGGATAAATTTAAACGTCATTTAATTACAGCAGCACTGCCGTATGCAAACGGCCCTTTGCACATAGGACATATAGCAGGCGTTTACGTGCCGGCAGATATTTATGCCCGCTATTTAAGACTCAAAAAACAGGATGTGAAATTTGTATGCGGTACAGATGAACATGGTGTGCCCATTACCATTAAAGCATCCGAGGAAGGCAAAACGCCCAAAGATGTTGTGGATAAATACCATGGACTCATCAAAAATTCGTTTGAAAAACTTGGAATATCATTTGATATTTTTTCAAGAACAACCAATCAAACTCATTATGAAACAGCCTCCGGTTTTTTTAAGACGTTGTATGACAAAGGCATTTTTATTGAAAAAACGTCGGAACAATTTTATGACCAGGAAGCCGACCAGTTTTTAGCCGACCGGTATATTACCGGCACTTGTCCGCATTGCCATGATCCTAATGCATATGGTGACCAGTGTGAGAATTGTGGCACTTCTTTAAATCCCGAAGATCTGATTGACCCGGTTTCAGCTGTCACCGGCAATAAACCAATACTAAAAGAGACCAGGCACTGGTATTTGCCTTTAGATCAGTACGAAGATTTTTTGAGACAATGGATACTGGAAGAGCATAAGGAATGGAAACCTAATGTTTCGGGCCAGTGTAAATCATGGCTGGATCAGGGACTGCAACCCCGTGCAGTGAGCCGCGATTTGAAATGGGGAGTTCCCTTGCCCATCAAAGAAGGAAAAGATAAGGTATTGTATGTATGGTTTGATGCTCCGATTGGATATATTTCAGCAACCAAAGAACTCGCTGAACGGGATGGGTTTAACTGGGAAACATATTGGAAAGATGAAGAAACAAAGCTGGTGCATTTTATAGGAAAAGATAACATTGTGTTTCATTGTATTATATTTCCGGTAATGCTCAAAACCGAAGGTTCTTTTATTTTACCGGAGAATGTACCGGCAAATGAGTTTCTGAATCTTGAAGGAGGAAAAATATCTACTTCACGCAATTGGGCCGTATGGCTCCATGAATATCTTGAAGATTTTAAAGGAAAAGAAGATGTGTTGCGGTATGTTTTATGTGCGAACATGCCTGAGACCAAAGACAATGATTTTACATGGAGTGACTTTCAGAAGCGAAATAACAATGAATTGGTTGCCATACTTGGCAATTTTGTAAACCGGGCTTTGGTGCTTACGCATAAATATTTTGATGGTAATGTGCCCCCTCAAAATGCATTAACAGCATTTGACAATGAAATCATAGCTGAAATCAAACAAAGTGTAGAACTATTAGAGCACGAAATTTCGCACTACCGGTTTCGTGAGGCATTGAAAGCTGCAATGAATGTGGCACGTATTGGAAACAGGTACCTGGCCGACACAGAGCCGTGGAAACTTATTAAAACAGATGAATCACGCGTGCAGACAATTTTGAATATTGCATTACAAATCACTGCCAATGCAGCTATAGTACTCGAGCCATTTTTGCCATTTTCAACGAAAAAAATCAAGCATTTCCTGAATATTAATTCAATCAATTGGGAGTTGGCCGGAAATATGGATATTCTTGACACAGGACATGATTTAAATAAACCGGAGCTGCTTTTTGAAAAGATTGAAGATGAGGCCATTGCAAAACAACGTGAAAAGTTAGAGCAATCATCTGTTCAACCTAAAAATGTGGCACCTCAAAAAGAAACCGTAGAATTTGATGATTTTACAAAACTTGATATTCGTGCCGCAACCATTATCGAAGCAGAGAAGGTGCCTAAAACAAAAAAACTGGTAAAACTGAAAGTGGATACAGGGATTGATCAACGAACAGTAGTGGCCGGTATCGCAGAATATTATGATACGGAAACATTGAAAGGCCGGCGCGTATCTGTTTTGGTTAACCTTGCCCCGAGAAAACTCAAGGGCATCACATCACAAGGCATGATACTGATGGCTGAAAATGAGGATGGAACCCTTTGTTTTATTGCTCCGGGTGAAGATGCTGAGAATGGAGCCGTTGTGAGATAGAAGACCCCTTAATTAGAGTCTGACTATAAAGTAAAGTGTTTGCACAAAATCTTACCATCAACTATGTTGTGTCGCTGCTGTATTTGTCTTTGCATGGTTTTTTAACTTTTTTTTAGAAAAAAAGTAACAAAAAAATCGTGCAGGACTCCTCGCCGACCCATCACGGCTTGACAGCTAAAAAATATGAACAGAAATCGTTTTTTTTGTCCTGTCACAACTGTAGAAATAGTATTTTCTTTCTTCCTTTTTCCTTACGTGGACTACATA
>CAZJWE010000214.1:0-5652 GCA_964549265.1 uncultured Bacteroidales bacterium
GGCAAGCGTAACGAAGTTAGCGGACATTATGGAACAAACACTAAATAAACAAATTCACATTCGCCGTATCCGCCACCTGCAAATAGGTCGCCACGCCTCCGATATTCACATTGTACAGCAATTCTTCTTTTTTGATTCCCATGATGTCCATAGACATTTGGCAGGCTATGAGTTCTACACCATTGTCTACCGCTTGTTGTATCATGGTTTCCAACGAATCAACACGTTTTGATTTCATGCGTTGTTTCATCATCCAGCGGCCCATGTTCCATATATTCAGAGATGATAGTTTGAGTTTATGGCTGCCGGCCGGGAGCATCATGCCAAACATCCTGCCCATAAAGTCTTTTTTTACACGTGGCTTATTTTTTTTCTTGATAACACTGAGGCCCCAGAAAGTAAAAAACATGGTGACTTTTTTCCCGGCAGATGCTGCTCCATTGGCAATCACAAATGAAGCAAGCGCCCTGTCAAAGTCGTCGCTAAATACCACCATGGTTTGGTTGTTGCCCTGAATGCCGGTAGCCGGTTTATCTTTTGGTTTTTGTTTCTCAATCACGGCAGTTACTTTGCCCTGTTTTTGATCAACGGATATGACTTTATTGCCTGTCATAGCAGCCCACGATTGCACATCTTTGTAAAAACCGGGGTCTGTTGCTGTCTCTTTGATTTTTTCGCCATACCCTATTTTGTCCATCTCCTGTTTGAGTTTCATGATTGGGCCGGGGCATTGCATCCCGCTGGCATCCACATCAATGGTTTTTGTTTCAATAGTAGGAGCAGACGATTCCGGATCGTATTGATAGATATGATCGTCTTTGCCAATTGTATCCCGTTCAAAAATATCTTCATTGCTTTGTTTCTGAGTAGCATGTTGGTAGGTTTTATATCCTCCGGTCAAATTATATGCTTCGGTGATGTCATGCTGCATCAATATCCTGCATGCAACATAAGCCCGCAGTCCGACTCCACAAAATACGATTATCTTTTTGTCCTTAGGCACTTCATGCATCCTGGGCCTGAGCTCATCTACCGGGATATTTACAGAACCTTCAATGGTGCCCAGGTCAAATTCTTCACGGGTTCTCACATCCAATAAATAAATATCGTTTTCTTGCAGTGATTGTAGTTCGTACCAATGAACAATTTTCACATCTTTTTTCAGGATATTTTCAGCAGCAAAGCCGGCAATATTTGCCGGATCTTTAGCTGACGAATAAGGAGGGGCATAAGCATGTTCTATTTCCTGAAGGTCATATATGGTGCCATTTTTTTTGATGACTGTTGAGATCATGTCAATGCGTTTGTCTACACCCTCATAGCCAACAATCTGAGCACCAAACAAGGTGCCTTTTTTGGGGTCAAACTGAATCTTTATTGTCAGCGGAAAAGCATTCGGATAATACCCGGCATGCGAAGAGCCATGGGTTATAGATGCATAATAAGGGATGCCTTCTTTCTTGAGGGTTTTTTCCGACAAGCCACATGAAGCCACTGTAATATCAAATACTTTGGCAATGGCTGTTGAAATGCTTCCGGTATATTCTTTTTGATTGCCCTGCACAATGTTGCCGGCCACGATCCTGCCTTGCTTGTTGGCAGGGCCTGCCAGGTAAGTGGTATAGCTTTTGCCGGTTATGGGATTCGGAAATTCAATGGCATCCCCAACAGCATAAATATCGGGGTCGCTTGTTTGCAAATAGCTGTTGACCTTAATACCCCCCGCATCTCCTGTTTCCAGTCCGGCCTCTTTTGCCAGACGTGTTTCAGGCCTTACACCAATAGACAAGATGACCATGTCGGCATCGAGTGTACGCCCACTGTTTAAGGTCACCTGTAGCTTTTTTTCATCGTTTTCAAATGAAGAGACTCCGTCTTTAAGATAAAATTCAACATTTTTTGTTTTCAGGTGCTGATGTACTTCTGCTGCCATTTCATAATCCAGGGGCGTCATCACTTGTTCAGCCATTTCTACAATGGTTACAAAAATGCCTTTATGATTGAGGCTTTCGGCCATTTCAAGTCCGATGAAACCTGCGCCCACTACAATGGCCCGTTTTGGAGAATGTTCTTCTATAAAAGATTTGATGTTGTCTGTATCAGCTACATTCCGCAATGTAAAAATGCCTTTCTGGTTAATCCCCGGGATTGGTGGTTTAAGCGGTTCGGCTCCCGGTGAAAGCACCAGTTTATCATATGTTTCATCATATTGTTTTGCGGATGCATGATCAGATATTATGACCTTTTTTTCTTTTGACTTAATTGATAGTACTTCGTTTTTTACCCTTACATCAATATTAAATCGTGTACCAAACGATTCGGGAGTTTGTACCAATAGTTTATTCCTGTCCTGGATGATACCCCCTATATAATAAGGTAATCCACAGTTTGCATACGATATTTCGTTACCTCGTTCGAGCATGATGATTTGGGATTGTTCATCGAGCCTTCTTAATCGTGCTGCTGTGGTTGCACCACCAGCTACGCCACCTATAATGATTATTTTTTGTTTCATGAGGGTATCATTTTTTCATTCAAATAAAATACAAATATAAACATATCTATATATTTAGATATAAAAATGTGGTATAATTTTTCAAGCTGTTTCAAATAGCTTGAAACTTTAATAGTTCATCCCTTTTTACTACCTTTGTTACAAAAATTACACCAAATGAGCAAAAAAGCATTGTTTTTAGATCGTGACGGCACATTGGTCATAGAACCACCGGTGACATATCAGATCAATTCGCTTGAGGAATTGGAGTTTTATCCGTTTGTTTTTAAATATTTACAGCTTATTTGCAGCAGTTTGGATTATGAGTTGGTGATGGTCTCCAACCAGGATGGCCTTGGCTCTGAGAAATATCCGAAAGAAGTGTTTGATAAAGTGCAATCCAAAATAATGCAAGCGCTTGGAAATGAGGGCATTGTGTTTGATGATGTATTAATTGACAGCTCCTGGGAAGAAGATAATGCACCCACACGGAAGCCTCGTACCGGATTGCTTAAAAAATACATGGAAGGGGAGTATGACCTGGCACATAGTTATGTGATTGGTGACCGGGTGACAGACGTGGAATTGGCAAAGAACTTGGGAAGTAAAGCCATTTTATTGAATAAACCGCATCTAAAAGAAGAACTAATAAAACAAGGCCTGCTTGATTATTGTGTATTGATCACCGAACATTGGAAAGATATTAGTGAATACTTGTTTAAGACAGATCGGCTGGCAGAAGTAATACGGGAAACAAGCGAAACACAGATCGAAGTAAAAGTAGCGATTGATGGAACAGGCAAAGCAGATATTACAACCGGCATTGGTTTTTTTGACCATATGCTGGAGCAAATCGCCAGGCATTCGGGATGTGATATAATGATCAAAACAACCGGTGATTTGTATGTTGATAAACATCATACCATTGAAGATACGGCCATTGCCCTGGGAGAAACCTTCAATAAGGCGCTGGGGAATAAAAAAGGGATGGAGCGATATGGCTATGTGTTACCCATGGACGATGCCCTTGCACAAATTGTGCTTGATTTTGGCGGAAGAAACTGGCTGGAATGGGATGCATCATTTAAACGGGAGAAGATAGGGGAGATGCCTACAGAGATGTTTTATCATTTTTTTAAATCGTTTGCAGATGGTGCTAAATGCAATCTGAACATTCAGGCTGGAGGCGACAATGAGCATCATAAGATAGAAGCTATTTTTAAAGGGCTGGGAAGAGCCATTAAAATGGCTGTTAAAAGAGACGTTTTTAAAACCGAACTGCCTTCTACTAAAGGGAAGATATGATTTGAGTTTTTTTTATCATGTCTGCTAACATTGTTATGCTTGTCATTTAAGGGGACTTCTAATAATTCCTTTCTTTCAAAAAACAAATATAATGAATAAGATGCAGCAGGCATAAATTTTTCTGAATAGTCTTTAGGTATTTAGAAAAATTTTAACGCGAAGGAATTATTAGAAGTCCCCTTATATCAATAAGCTGTGTATTTTGTGTTTTCGGATGTCTCTCGATAGATATTATAATACATAATACGTTATTTATGGAAAAATTAGTTAAATATATTGAAAGCAATTTTTTAAAGCTGTATTTATACTGAAAAATCAAAACGATATACACCTTCTCCTATTTTTGAAACAGCAACATCAGTTCTGCCATATTTAATTAAATGATGTTTTCTAATTGGTTGGTCTATTGGAACGCCTAAACGATTTCGTAAATATATACCCATTTCACTTGCACTTGGAAATGAGGTGACTTGTTTAGGATAAAGCATACCATCTATTGTTTGATTACCAAACAATAAACCATCCATACTCACACCATCATCCCAAATTATTTCAATAGCATCGTTATGTCGATGCATTCTACCTCTATTATCGAATTTTTTTAATGGGTTCAGCTGTTTTGGAGGGAATAATTCAGGAAATGTTTTAACATCTTGCACCCTTATTTTTATATATGCATCATTTTTTGTTGTATGATTATTAGGATTTTGTCCCCAATTTAATCCTGCAGCATTCTGAACTTCCCCATTTTTGCCTAATAAAGATAAATAACATAAATTAACGGTTTGTTCTATAATTGTTTCATCTTGTGTTAGTTCTAAACAAGAAATCGAATTATTTAAAACTTTTGTGATGTATTCATTTAAAGGAACAAATGTGTCTTTAGTAGTTTCTGCTAAGATCTCTCTATAAGGGGTAGTAAGACCATTAGTTGAAAAATTAGCAGAACCGACTAGAGCATGTACAATTTGTCCTTGATTTCTCCATACATAGCATTTTGAATGAATAGGTAACTGAGAATAAAAAATATTTATGTTATCACATTTATCGTGTATTTTTACAAGAGAATTATGTAATATTTTTTTAATCCCTTCTGATCCATACATTCCATAGATTACTTTTGAATAAAATGGGAGCGAATGAAGGCGTTGAATTGGTTTAGGGCCAACATATCCAGTTAAAACAATTAATTCACTGGATTCAAATAATTCATGTCGTTGAAAAATTATTTCTTCTAGATTTTCTGTAAAAAGCATTATTTCTTATTTTTTAAAGTAATAGAATGCTCTTTTTTAGGCGCATTTGAAAACTTTTTATTGAACGATCTTGTTATTTCAGACAAATTAGCACTTTCAATGTTTTCAATATTATAAAAACTTTTATTGCAAATTTCAGATATTATTCTACTCATATCAATAGTTTTACCATTAATGATTCCATCGCCAATAATTATAACAAAATAAGTATTTTGCTTTGTAACTCTTGAAAGTTCGTTCATAATCTGGGACATGGATTCAATATATTCATTTTTTGCATCTTCAAATTTTTTGGTATCAATTCTGTGATGGTTTCCAATTTCTTTTTGTCTAACAGGCCTATGATCAAAATCTAACCAAAACATTCGCTGTTTATGATATAAATAATAATCAAAGGTGTTAATGTAGGGAGGAGAAGTAATCACAAAATCGAAATAATTATCTTCAAAGGATTTTAAAATTGTAAAAGTATCACCATTAAAAACTTCTGAATTAGCAATAACAGAGTGGCTCTTTGAATTTAGAATTTTAAGATAATTTGATAAAGTTTCGATAAATGATAAATATACTACTCCATTTGGATGATTTTTATTTTTG
>CAZJWE010000215.1:0-5634 GCA_964549265.1 uncultured Bacteroidales bacterium
CTTATTCATTATATTTGTTTTTTGAAAGAAAGGAATTATTAGAAGTCCCCTTAAGAAATAGTATTATTTTGTCCTCGCTATTAATTTTGAAAGTGATACTTAACCAAAGTTTATAAATTGCAGTTTTCAATTTATTATATAAAGAGCCTTCTATTTTCAGCTTTTCCCTTTTGACATTTACATTAAGTTCGGCTTGATAGGAATTCATTTCATGTGAATGATATTTTAAACTTTCTATTTTGTTGTTTTGAACAATAAACTCATGTTTAATTATTCTCCATGTCTCTCTATTTGCAAATTTTATGATCCCATCTAAAAAAAATATTCCTTTATCAATAACGCTATTTGATAAATTTAATTCTTTGATTTCACTATCATAGAAATAAGCTCGTCCTTCAAAATTTGCACCTTTGAAGTCAGCTAAGCCATTGCAAACTTTTAATTCAGATAATGTTGCTTTATCCCTAAAATTTGCCCATTTAAAAGTTACATCCTTACAAAACGTAACATTCCATGCATTAACTTTACCTTTAAATTCAGTGCCAATAAAAGCAGCATTACCTCCAAATGATGAATCATTAAAATATGCTGCATCAGAGAAAACGGAATCACTAAAGTCAGCCCCCTCCTTGAAAGAAGTGTAACTGAAATTTGCTATTCCTTCGAAGTCCTTTCCACAAAGATGTATAAAGTGAAAAAACTTAGCTTTACTAAAATCACAATCTGAATTAAAATGACCAAGCCATGATTCATTTTCGAAAATGGTATTAGAAAAATCAACATTTTTTCTAAAAATACATCCCCTAAAATCGGCAATTGATTTAAACGTTAAACCCTCAAAACTAACTTTCTCAACAAATTCTGCTCCTTTGAAAATTGCTCGTTCATCAAATTCGTTAATCCATTGCTTTACATCAAAGTTAAATTTGCACTGTTCAAAATCAAATCTGCCTTTTTCTTCATCCCACCATATCCCATCATTTGATCTATGTAAATATGTATACAATTCTTCTGAAGAATTAAATTCATGAAATACAGAGCCATTTTCATTCCAATTTGACTCTTTCATTCTTTGCATTATTTCGTCAAAATTCTCCATCAAAATCTTTTATCTTGGTCCCATGAATCTATCTCCATTATAATGTATCATGTGATCAGGAAGTTCCATAATCCATACTTCAGTTTCCCAGGCAATTTCTGAGGTGTGTTTCCTGAATTCACTGAAATCAGGAAAAGCTGTAACATATACTTTCCCCAAAGAACATTTTTTAAGTAATACATTAAAATCTTCAATTCTTTTGGGGGATACTGGACCATAAGAGGTTACAGCTTCAATTAAAAAGAGCCATTGTTTTTCTTCATCTATAATAACTACATCTGGCAATTTACTATGTTCATCTATTGGAATGTCAAGTTTTTCAAGAGAGGAAGTATCGATATATAAATCTTTATTTTCAGTATCACCTAAATAAAGAACTTTTGCTTTTTTTACAAATCTTGGAGCAAACTCATGTATTACAGCAGCCTGAACTTCATTATGTTTACCTGGAGATAATAAAAATTGTTCACCATTTGGAAATTTTACTGGTATTTTAAGTAATTCCCTTTCCTTCTGGTATTTTAATCGCAACTCTCCAATCGTGTCAATAAATTTAGATTTTGCGGTTTTCCACCTCTTTGTCCTGAAACATTTAATTGTTTCCAAAGCTATTTCAGAAATTGCATAATGCGCACGAGGACTATTAACTGGTAAATCTGGCTCATCAGGGTTATAATCAGCTATTCCAGCTTGAACAAATTGATGAAGAACTTGTCTCCTGACAGTTTCTCTTGTATTTGGAGCATAATTCTTATCGTATTTATCTGACATAAAAGCCATTATTCCCTTTGAAACACCTAAGCTGACTCTTAAAGAGTCTTTCCATTTTGTTTTTTCTTCAATTTGACAAAGAGCAAGTAGTGTTAATCCTGAGATTTCATTTTGTTGTGCATCAGGCAGCCCCAATTCTTTCAATATCTTTTGTGCATCTTCTATTTTTCCCATTTATTACTATTTTATTTACAGCATTATCAATTATTTCTTGTGATGAGTAATCTAAATCCTTGATGTCTTCCCCAAGATTTTTAATTAAAGACCAATCAGGGAAATTAATCTGTCTTAATTCAGTAGCACTTACTTGAGTATTTCCATTAAAAGTTCTAAAGTATGAATCAAACAAGGTGCTATTCAACAAAGCAGATAGTCCAATAATTTCGGAATCATCAAATTTAGTTTTATCTATACGATATATGTAATTTAAGTGATTCTCAATACCAATGTGTTCATAAGGATAATTATTTGAAAAATATGGACATGCGACTAAGCGACTTTTATCATCTTTTGCACTGAATCTTCTTAAAAAAACATAATTTGAATTCCTTATCAGCAACTTTGAAGAAGCAGTATTTTTTATCCATTGCGGTTTATTCTTTTTAATTTTCGGGTGATTTAATCTCATTCTACTTGTATTAATTAACCAGAATAAGGGTACTGTGTCTTGAGAATAATTATTTAGAAATTCCTTTGCCCGAAAAGGAACAACAGGACCAGTTGAGATTTGTATCCCAAAATCTATAAGTTTTTTCTTCCATTTTTTAAAAATATCAATAATCTTTTCATCATTTTCATTTATCGGCAAATACAGCAATTTTTCTTTAGAGTTAAAATCAATTAAGTGATATAGGGAAACATATCTGTTTGTGATGTTATTTATATCTGATAAGCCATTTGAGACGGATAATTTCACATTTGGGATTTCTCCATTTTTCCTCTTTGCTTTAAGTATAATATTTTCTTGTAAAACCTTTTCTTCTTTAAAGGCATCATTTCTTGAATTAAACAGATGAAGACTATGTATTTCAATAGTTTTAAAAAAATTATTACGGAATTTCCTGAAATATTCTCCAGATGCAAAGCTTCTTGGTGTAATATAAATTAATTCACCATCTTTTGATAATAAATGTGCAGATATCCCCAAAAATAGGGAGTAGACATTAGGTTGTCCGTGAATAAGTTCGTTGCACAATTTTGATTTTTTATCTTCTTTTGAAATCTTATAATATGGAGGATTTGATATAATGTAATCATATTTCAATTCACAATCATGACTAAATAGAGAATTATACTCATTTTGCAACACTTTGGCATTATCCTCAATGAAATCTTTTTCGAGAATTTGAAATGACAGTTTTATTTTTTTATCACTCAACCATTGTTTTAAATAACTTAATGATTTGTGAGTAAATGGAATAATATCCTTATCTGTCTCATATACATGCAATTCTATTTCACGTAGCTCATTATTCTTTATCAAAGCTTCAATTAAAGAACAAGAAAGGATTCCAGTACCACATCCCGGATCTAAAACCTTGGCTTTTTTAACAGTACTTGAAGCCTCTTTAGCCATAAATTCAGCAATTTCGACTGGCGTAAAGAATTGCCCATTGCTTTTTTTATGTTCCGAAGAGACTTTAACACTATATTCTCTAGATAGCTCAGCTGCCTTTAGCGAGGGTGTTATGTTTGTGTTATTATCCTGCATTTCTTATAACCTTTAGTTTAGTTCTATTATGAAAGATGAACCTTTCTTCAAATTCATCTAAATTCAACATTAAAACCCTTGCAAGTTCATCTTTTGAATAACCGAGTTCTTCAATATGCAACCGAACAATTTCATTCAAAATAAAAGGTTTCTCTTCCGGTAATGGTATTGGTTCACTCTTTGACATTCCTTTTTTGGAAAAATTAATTTGAAAATTCCGATATTGATTTTTGTTTATTGTTTTTAAATCGTAAGCTCTTCTTACGATTGCCTTCATGGAAACTCTCCAATATCTTTTTAAATCTCCAAGCTTAGGGAAATTTAAAAACCTTAAAGAGTTGATGATTTCACTTTTAGGCATTAAGAATTCAGATGCAAATCTATCTGCTTCTTCTTCTACATTTTCGTTAGCAGGAATATCAAAATGCATCAATAAATGACCTAATTCATGTGATAAAGAAAATCTTTGTCTATCATTAGGCATCCTGGCGTTTAAGAAAATTATATACGCTCCCTTTTCACTAATTGTTGATAATCCATCAATCTTATCACTAAATAAGTCGGTTTTGAATACTAAGATGCCATTATTCTCTAAAATATTAGTTAAATCTTTAATTGGTCCTTTAGGAACGTTCAATAAATGTCTTGCTTTTTGAGCTATATTCTCTGGTGAACATTCATCTGTTTTAAAACTTTTTAATTTGAATTCAGGTAACTCTATCGCATCCAACAAGGAATCTATGTTTTTCCTAAATACTTTGATGGTGGATTCCATTTGGATAATAGTTCTTTGAGGTATTGTAATCCTCTTCCTATAATAGTAATGACTGACTGGTGCACTTGGTGTTTCCTGAAAGAAAAATTTCTTTGGATATTGTAAGGCATTTAATAAAGATTGAAAAGAATCGTCTGGTAAAGATTGTTCGCCTTTTTCTGCTTTTGAAAGCTTACCTTGTGATACACCAATTTTTGCAGCAAGTTCATATTGAGAAATTCCTCTAGTTTCCCTTGCTAAAATTAACATAGCAGGATTTATGTTCGAAAGCATAAGGTTTATTCAGCTTTTTTAGTTTGTACTAGTTCTTTGCGTATTTTTACATTAGGTTTTGATTCTTCTGATTCAGGTTTCATTGTTCGAGTTTCAGAAAGATTCATCATTTCTGTTATATCATAAGTATATGTTAGATTATTTGGAGATGAATAATACTGAATCTCAAGTTTTTTTATCGAACTCCAAAAATCATCGACATTGTAAACGATGAAAACAACATGTTTGTTTAACTCTTGATTTTTTATAAGATCATCTTGATTTGTTTTTATATTAGAAATAGGCGATTTTTTAAACATTAATAAATATTTGTCACCCAAAACACCAAAAAAACGTCTAGTATTCGATAATTTATGAACCTTGAAACGATCACAACTGCAATTATTGCTTATACAGGTTGTCACCCAATTGTTTAGCATACTTGCTCTGGTCGATGCGTCATATTCAGGTTTGTTGTCCATGTCAAAATTCTCAAAAGCTTCACTTACAGTCAATGCTAATTTTTGGAAAAACTTTTGATTTTCTATTTCAAAAATCCGTGAATTGAAATCTCCCTTGCTTTCAAAAAATTGTAATTGTTCTATTCTCATAGTATTGCATATTAAAATCAATAATGCAACAAATATATAAATATTATTCCAATTACATTCTTTACTTATTCCAAAGTTATTAACAATTAATCAACTTGTGGGTTGGTTTAAAAGCAAGTGTATGGAAGCGAAGCGATGCCTTGCGGGACGGGCTGGAATACTCTTGCTTTTACTCGGGCTGGAATTTTCCTTATTTTTGCGTTGGCAAAACAAAATTATTTCAATTTATCTTTATTTCAGGACTCAGGTCGCCTTGTGCATGAACGTTTAGTATATGCAAAGTAGGCGATTGCGGGCTTCAAACTTATCAAACCGCTGCAATTTTGAAGCGGGCTACAACCCTTGAATTTACTGCTATTTCGCCTATTTTGTATATACATTGTGTGTGCCCAGCATGAGCGTGTACACACACCTG
>CAZJWE010000216.1:0-5630 GCA_964549265.1 uncultured Bacteroidales bacterium
ACCACTCACTATTGGCAACTTTCACTTTTTGGGCATGAATGATGCCGTTTACATACAAACAATGCTTACTGATAAATCACCTTCTCCCTGAACACTTTTCCATCATGCATTATTTTTAAAGGGTACATGCCTTTGGCCATTGTTGAAATATCCAGAAATAGTTCATTGACATTGTTGAATGTTTTTTTGTAATGGATATGGCCATTGCTGTTATAGAGTTCAACAACAGCATGTGATTGTTCTTCATTGAATGAAATGACAAACTGCCCCTGGTTGGGATTCGGGTAGATGGTTACATTTTGACGACTTGTAGTTCTCGTTGAGTCTGTGGTTAAGTTTTTGTTATTCAGGGATTTCTGCTGCTTGTTGTTTTGCAAAAATTGTTTTGGATGACAGAGACATGAAAAATCCAATGCATCAGCTTGTTTATCTGCTATTACGTTTGAATTTTGATTATCAGATTCTTTAGTTTTAAAGTTTTTTTTATTGGAACATACATTTGTTAATTCAGGATTAATTTTAAATTTCATGTAAGCACCTTTGGGAAAATGTGTATATTCATTGAATACCATCTTATTCCCTGCTTCAAGGGTAACATTACAGTCAGTATCTGCATAAGCGTCCCTGAACGTGAATTGATCATATATTTTCAATGATTGGTCTATTTTTCCGGTTACTTCCAGGTTTTTTTTATTATGCATAAAATAGAAATATTTGGTAACTTCATCCCATCCACCAAATTCAGGATAGTCAGTTGCAATTTTGAATCCATAATATTTCCCTGGTTGTAGTATAATATTTATTTCTAAGAAGTCATCCGGGTAAATGTGAAAAAAATATGTACTATAATAGGAAACATCATCTGGTTTACGTGTGGATGTATATTCTTTTTCAGGTATACTAATCCATCCCATTTTTTCTTCACTAATTGGTTCCAATGTCTTAGGATCAACTTCCCAAGCAGAAAGGAAATATTCAGGGTGGTAAGTGTATACAGAGCTAAACAAACTTCCTGAAAACTGATCAACATGACCTCCAGAATACATTTCTTTATCTACTTTCTTGTTTCTCAAATAGAATCTATATTTTTCATTACCACCCCCAACTAATTCTGCATATTTAGGCGGTGTTATTTTGAGACCTCCAGTCTCATATAAATTATTGCAAATATTCAAAAAGTTATTAGTTTTTCCATTTATTTTAATACCACTTGAAAATTTATAACTTGTAATACGGGTCACAACATGTTCCGAATAAATATCAACTGGTTGATTTGTATAGTTAATATCTATAATTTGAACTTGTCCATTACCCTGATTAACGATTTTATCACTGTGATTTCCAGATACTTCCAATATTGCTTCTTCCCAATTTAAAGGTCCTACAACCAGATATCTTCCTTCTTTATCTGTTAAGTCAGTATTTTTAACAAAATTAGAGGTGCTTTTAAGAGGGCAACAAAATCTATTCCGAATTCGGATTCTTGTTCCTACTTCCGGTTGACCGTATTGATCGAATACAGTACCAGTTACAACAAGGCAATGAACAGGTATGCCATTATAATTTTCATAATTTTCATTTGGTATATACTGCCAATTTCCATCGTCATCTTCATATTCCAGAACCAAGCCGTACAAGCCGCTTAAATTATTGGGCACAAAATCATCAGAAAAATTGTACGTTACATTACTTGAATTGAAAACAGATGCAATTTCAGTATTGCCAATCTGCATTACATCGGTTTCCAAGTCATCAACATCATCTCTTTCCAGTTCATACAATTGTGCCCGCATCCTGCCAATGTATGATTCACTCCCCGTGTTTTCAATGGTTATATCCACATCTATCCCGTCATTTTCTTCAAGGGGAGATTCATTGACCTGGATATTCGTGATATAAAGGTCGTAGTCTAAAAGGTTTTCATAGCGGTAAGGAGTGTAATCACTCACATAATCATTGCTTTTATATTCTTCTATTACACGACCATGAGTGGCTCCTTCGGAATGAATTACTGTATATTCTTGATTTGTACGAGTTGGATTATGACTAACAAATATCATTACATGGTGATCTGGCCTGTCAAGTATATCTCCTGGTTGCAATTCATCATATTCAATTTCATCAGCTATACCTACCAGGCCTGTTGTATTTCTTTTGGTCGTTAAATTCCATGCCCTGCTTACTAATCCGGAGCAATCAACGCCAATAACACATTCATCACTAACACTGACAGAACCGGCACTAGAAAGATCTCCCGGAATTCTTTTATGACTTGGACGTTCATACAACCGTCCAACCAAGTCGTTCCAGTCATTGTAATGTGTAAAGCCTCCCCATTTGTAGGGCATGGATGTATTGTATTCCCCATAAGAAGTTCCCCATTCGATCCACCCCGGGATTGTAATGCCGTCATAATCATTGCAGTCTCCATAATTAATGTCATTTACCGGATTATCTGCTGTTGAATTCCAGTCAGTAGGGAGATTCTGAATGTCTTCAGCAAGCCATTGTATCCGTTCATATTTATATGCCCTGTCCATAATCTGGGAACGCATAATACTGCCTTCTTCTGGTGTGATAGCGGTTGATTTCAGTTTTCTTGAACTGCCAATCCCCTGCTCAGGGGATGTTTTTTTTTTTACGTGTTTATCAATTTCATCCATATAGTTATATTCATAATCCAGCGAAGGAGGAAAGGCAATGTTATTAAAAACAGGCGGGTCATTTTTTTCTATTTTATCGGGTAATAATTTGAATAATTTAGCATTCTCGGGTGTGGTAAGTAAATAATAAATGTTATTATTAAATGCTTCAATTCTTTTTTCTAAATAAACATATTTAATATTTGGCAAAACAATTTCGCTTAATACATTACCCGTTACTTTTGAAATTTCAATAATTCGAGTATAAAATTTTTGTCCATCTTTTGTTTTAATTATTTCACTTGTTTTAAAATACAAGCGACCTCCTCTTATTGCTAACAAGCTGGCACTTCTGATTTCATGATTAAAATATGCTGTCATTTTAGTTCTTTCTTCGCCCAGTTTCCCGTACTCGAAATACAGCTTGTTCCCATCAATGTTATTAATATCATAGAGCATCGAATCAAAAGCAATAATTCCGGGAAAATTTAAATTATACTGTAACTGTTGTTTCGGAGGTAAAAATTCACCTTTATTTGCTAATTGGTAGATACCAACACTAGTACTATAATATAATTTTGAATCAATGACATCAAGACTATAAGGAACATTAAATATAATTTTTTTATTTATCTCGGGCTGTTTTATAAATGTACCGTCATAGCAATACACATGAATATTTCTGTTAAAATAGATATAAAACAAATAAGAGGCCGTATCATAAGTCCATTCCTGGAATCCACGTTTAGGCAAATTGAATGATATGATATTGCTGTCTTTTTGTATGTCATATATTTTAATGGCTTGGTTTACCTGCCCATAAACAGCCACTTTGTTGTTGCTCAACATTTTAAATGACTGTATCCCGGAATGATACATGTAATTCCACTCGGTTTCAATCCCGTTTTCGGTATTCCAGGGGATTTCGAGAATGGGCTCGTAATAGTGTTTTTGCGCAATTGTAAAAGTACTGTACATGATGCATGCGAGGGATATGATAAGTATTTTCATGATAATCGTATTTTTGTTTTGCTAATGTATAATTTTTTTATGTATTTATATTTTTAAAAATCATATAATATTACCGGCTTTTTTCTTCTTCAATGATTTTTTTCAACAATTCTTTTTCCCATTGACAAAATTTAATATTTTTTTCTGTGATATCAGGATTTTGCAGATACCAGGCAAAAGTTGAAAAATATTCCTGCAATTCCTTTGATTTAAACACATAGCCATGCAATGCATAAAGTGTATTTCTTAACATTCTTAATTCTTTGTTATTAAGTTTTTTCAATTGAAATTCATTAATAACACTTCTTGTTTCATTATATCCGCCTATGTTGATTACCTCTGGAATTGGATTGTAAGAGGTAATATATAAATCATATTCCGGTTTAAAATTTTTTGCACTAAAATATAACGAACCTGAATGCATTTTTACTTTTCTATAATTATTACTTATTTTATCTGAATCTTTAATTTTTCCAATTCCTAAAATTTTCCACTCGGCAGACTTATTATCAATAAATCTTTTAGGCACAGAAAAATATGAATTTATTCCCATATTAATATAAAGCTCAAAATGATTTATCTGTTTATTTGCCCATGTTTTTCCTGTGGTTAAACGATACTCATAATGCGGACCAGGTGTCCTGCTGTCTGCAAGCTGACCTCCGGAATATGAATAAGTATGTTTAACAGTGTTTATGCCATGTTTAAAAGAAGCGTTAAAGTAATAAATAAAATCATGTCCATTAACTTTTTTTACTGGCAGATTAAAGTTAGTACTATCCATGCGTTTTACATTATATTTTAACACATCATCATTTACCATAACAGTAAAATTGGATATTTTCGGATGCTTGGTTTCTTCTTTGGGAATAACCCCTCCGGCGGGTGGTGTAACAAAACCCACCAATTTCTCAATTGTATTATCCGGATTATAAAACTCAAAAAATACTGTCACACTTAATGTATATTCTGGTTTACAACCATGTTGTCTATCCAAAATCAACACTTCTTTTTTTAATTCAATGCTGGTTTCTTCCAAAGGTACCAGTGTATTTCCAGCTGCATAAAACACGCCGTCATTTGCCGGGGCTAATGTCATTATAAACCAGCATACAAGTAAAAGGAATAGTTTTTTCATGTGTTTACTCGCAGGTTTATTTTGTTTCTAATTGTTTTTCAATTTCGCGCAACCGGTTTTTTAATGCTTCAATTTCATTGTTCTTGTCACGCAATGCTTCATTTTGTTTTTCAAGCTGCTGTATTTTCTTTTCCTGCTCAATGGTATGCAATGTTAATTCTTCCACTTTTTCCAGGAGTTTCTCACTGAATTGGCCTATTTCCACGCCTTTTTTTGTTTCTTCTGATGGTGGAATTCCTGGCAAATGTCCATTGGCAAGAATGTATTGTTCCAACTCACCAAGTGAAAGCAGTTGGTATTCAGGTGTAAATACATGGTCTGCAGAGATATCGTCTATGGTGAGTTCGTCACACACAATACCTCCTAAAACAGCAAGCCGGTGGCCTTCGGTATCTACCACGTCATTTTCATAGGTACAGTCTCCCATAATCACTGTTCCATCACTTTGTATTCCAAACGGGCAGAAATCACTTTCATCATTCCTGAAATACAAACTTCCTTTAATGTCTGCATATGTGTTGTAACAGCATTCTGCATTAAAAATTTTTAAATGTCCGGTTTCTTCGTTATTGGTTCCAATTTCAAAGTTATTGTCATTGTTCAAAACAATTTTATCCTGAAATATGCTGGGGCCTGAAAATTTTGCATTACCTCCTCTTTCAAGGCGGAAGTTTTGATTTACATATACATTATCAAAATGGCCATTATTGGCATTCACCTCATCTGCTTCGATTTTGTCTGCTTCGATTTTGTCTGCTTCGATTTTGTCTGCTTCGATTTTGTAAGCTTTGATTTTGTCAGTTAACATTTGTTTGAAATTTCCTGCTGCTTCTGCCTTA
>CAZJWE010000217.1:0-5523 GCA_964549265.1 uncultured Bacteroidales bacterium
CAATAGGTTAAACTCATGGCGAGCTCCATATGACCTTTGAAAAATAAAAAATAAAAACATATGAAAGTAGTCATTTTAGCAGGGGGGTATGGAACCCGGTTAAGTGAAGAAACCGTTGTGAAACCTAAACCAATGGTCGAAATCGGAAGCCAACCCATTTTATGGCATATTATGAAAATATATTCCCATTACGGATTCAATGATTTTATTATCCCTTTAGGATATAAAGGTTATTACATTAAAGAATATTTCGCTAATTATTTTCTTCACCAAAGTGATGTATCCATTGATTTATCAACAAACAAAATAGAAGTGCTCCACAGTACCAGCGACCCCTGGAAGGTAACATTAATTGATACAGGGTATGATACCAACACAGGGGGCAGGATTAAGCGAATCAAAAAATATACCAATGGTGAACCATTTATGCTCACCTATGGCGATGGTGTAGCAGATGTCAACATTCCTGAATTGCTTGCATTTCATAAATCACATGGTGAAATGATAACCATGACGGCCATTCAGCCTGAAGGCAGGTATGGCGCAATGGACATTAAAGAAGACAACAGCGTTACCTCTTTTATTGAAAAACCTAAAGGAGACAATGCATGGGTGAATGGTGGTTTTTTTGTATGTGAACAGGGGGTGTTCGATTATATCCCTGATGACAGCACAAGTTTTGAAAGCATATCCCTGAAAAATATAGCCAAAGACAATAAACTTTACACATATAAACACAAAGGATTTTGGAAATGTATGGATACCCTACGTGACAGGAATATTTTAAATGAATTATGGGAACACCAGCATGCAAAATGGAAAATCTGGTAATACATTCAAAAAAACAATAAAAAATACGACCTATGAAAAAAATACTCGTAACAGGTTCTGAAGGGTATATCGGAACAATATTAATAACACGGCTATTGAATCAGGGATATGATGTTACAGGCCTCGATACTTGTTTATATAGTCACGGCAACCTCACGCACAATAACCTTCCTTATTATCAGTTGATTAAAAAAGATGTACGCGATGTTACAGCAAAAGATTTAAATGGATTTGACGCTGTCATTCATCTTGCAGCACTTAGTAACGACCCGCTTGGGAAAATTAATGAAGACCTGACATATGACATAAATTATAAAGCTTCTGTGAACTTGGCTAAAATGGCAAAAGATGCAGGAGTTAAACGCTATATATTCTCGAGTTCATGCTCTTTATATGGGGCAGGACAGGGAAAATTCTTAAACGAAGAGAGCGACTCCAATCCGGTGACTGCCTATGGCAAATCAAAAATTATGGCAGAAAATGAAATCTCTGCCTTAGCAGATGATCAATTCAGTCCTGTATTTATGAGAAATGCTACAGCTTATGGGATTTCACAACGCATGCGGTTCGATCTTGTGGTGAACAGCCTTGCCGCTTTTGCCAAAACAACAGGCAAAATTCAGATTTTGGGCGACGGAACCCCCTGGAGGCCGCTGGTGCATATTAAAGACATTTCTGATGCCATGATTGCGGCATTGGAGGCTGACAAAGAGGCAATACATGATCAGGCCTTTAATGTGGGAGACGACAATGAGAATTATCAGATCAAAACAATTGCTGAAAAAGTTAAAGCAATTGCATATAATGATTGCGAAATCACAATTGCACAAAAAGATGCAGGAGATACACGCGATTATAAAGTTACATTTGAAAAAATGAATAACAAACTAGAATTCAAATGTCAGGAAAATTTGACTTCAGGAATTGAAGAAATATCTAAAGCTTACAACAACATAAATCTATCGCCAGAAGTCTTTGCCAGCCCCTTATATACACGGCTTGAACAGATACGGTTTTTGTTGGATAACAAATTGATAGATAATAACCTGAAATGGATAAACTAAAAAAACAGAGCTTATGATTTTTACGGAAACACCTTTGAAAGGAGCCTATGTCATTGAATTAAAAAAAATTGGTGATGACAGGGGGTTTTTTGCACGCTTTTATTGCAAACACGAATTTGCAGATCACGGACTCAATAATGAAATAGTCCAAATAAACAATTCGTTGAGTGCAGATAAAGGAACACTGAGAGGGATGCATTACCAATTAGCGCCCAAAGCCGAAGATAAAGTAGTTCGATGCATTAATGGCAGTCTTTACGATGTTATCATTGACATCCGGGAAGATTCTGAAACATTTGGACAGTGGTTTGGCGTTGAATTGAGCGCTGAAAACAGAAAAATGTTATTTGTGCCCAAAGGATTTGCTCATGGTTTTTTAACGTTAAAAGAAAATACCGAAGCATTTTATCTTGTTACAGAATTTTATGGCCCCGAATATGAACGGGGAATAAGATGGGATGATCCTGAATTTAATATTCAATGGCCAATAGAACCCCAGGTTATTTCAGAAAAAGATCAAAAACACCCTGATTTTGATCCTGAATATCACCTTAAATAAATTATTTTATACCCCGGTTTCAAATTTAGTATAATTGCAAATGAATCCATGTTGAGTAGTGGCTACTTTTTTTATATATTTGCCTTCGGCTTTAAATAGTGTCTGTCTATAAATAGCTTTTTGCAAAAATTAAACCGAATAGTACATGAAAATTCTTTTTACAGGTTCCAGCTCATTTTCAGGATATTGGTTTATTAAAACCCTGGCTGAAAAAGGGCATGACGTATATTCAATATTCACCCGCAAGAATATTGATGATTATAGCGAAACCAGGAAATTAAGAGTACAGAAAGTAGTCGACATTTCAACCCCGGTATGGGGATGTTCCTTTGGAGATAAAAAATTTCTAAGCCTTATTGACAATGATTTTGATGTATTATGCCATCATGCAGCTGATGTAACCAATTATAAAAGCGATGATTTTGATGTTATCAGTGCCGTACAAAACAATACCAATACGATTAAAAAGGTATTTGAAAAACTAAAGAATACATCTTGTAAATCAGTGATTTTGACAGGCAGTGTGTTTGAACAAAATGAAGGAACAGGAAGTTTCAGGGCATTCTCTCCTTATGGTTTGTCAAAAGGATTAACAGCAGATATTTTTCGCTATCATACTGAAATCAATGATATGAAATTGGGGAAATTTGTTATACCTAATCCTATCGGCCCTTTTGAAGAATTCCGCTTCACGGCTTTTTTAATGAAACAATGGAAAAACAAAGAGATCCCTTCTGTTAAAACGCCAAAATATGTAAGAGATAATATTCATGTTTCATTATTGGCGGAAACATACAATTATTTTGTGAGCCAGGTTGCGAATAATGCCAGAATTCTTCAAAAGATCAATCCTTCCGGATATGTTGGCACACAAGGTGAATTCACCAAAATATTCTCAGAGGAAATGCAAAAAAGAACAGGTTTGCCCTGTGAGTTTACGTTAAATGACCAGAAAGAATTTACCGAACCCAGAATCAGGGTGAATTATCATAAAGCGGATGAAATCATCGGAGACTGGAATGAACAAAAAGCCTGGGACGAGATGGCTGATTATTATATGGGAAAAATGTAAATGAACTGCAATGAATAAAGAAAATGCCCCACTGGTTAGTGTCCTTGTTTTAAATTATAATGGCAAACGGTTCCTGGATGATTGTTTTCAAAGTGTTTTATCTGCAAGTTACCCCAACTTTGAAACATATATGATAGACAATAATTCAACAGATGATAGTGTTGAATATGTTCAACAAAAATACCCTGAGGTAAAGATTATCCAAACAGGCGCTGATGCAGGGTATAGCCGGGCTTACAATATCGGATTCACCAAAGCAAAGGGAACATATTTTGTGTTATTAAATAATGATGTCAAAGTAAAACAAAACTGGCTGGAACCTTTGGTTGATGCATCAGAAAAAGAGCCTGAAATAGGCGCTTTACAACCAAAACTTTTGTCGCTCAGAAAACCGGATGAATTTGAATATGCCGGCGCTTGCGGAGGGTATATAGACGCATTTGGTTACCCGTTTTCAAGAGGACGCATTTTTCAAACAGTCGAAAAAGACAATGGCCAGTATGATGATATTGTGCGTGTATTCTGGACAACCGGAGCCGCCATGTTTTTGCGTTCTGATATACTTCCCGAAACAGGTGACCTTGATGCTGACTTCGTTCATCATATGGAAGAAATTGACTTATGCTACAGGATCAATCTGGCCGGTTACACGCTAAAGGTCATTCCAGAATCAGTAGTGTATCATTATGGAGGGGGAACAATTAAATATGAAAGCTATTCGAAAGTATATTGGAATCACCGAAATTCCATTTTTATGATGTTTAAAAATATGGGAAGCAAAAAACTGGTTGGTTTTTTAATTAAGCGGTTTGGACTTGATTTTATTACGCTGATTCAGAGTTTGATAAAACTGAATTTTAAACAGTTTATTGCCATTTTCCATGCTTATTTGTGGCTTATTTTACATCCTTATCTATTGATTAAAAAGCGAAAACATGTACAACGCAAAAGAAAAGTGAGTGATCAGGAGTTATCTTCACTTATTTATGATAAAAGCATTGCTTATCAATATTTTATTAAAAAACGCCGCATATATAGTGAATTACAATAAGCACTCCCATACATCATTTGATTAACGTTAATGGTTCTATTCTAAAGATAGATTGATTTTGAACTTTGGATTTTTACAGTAATTCCTAAAAAATTTTAATCAACCATTTATAAGAATTGCAGCACGTTAATTTTTTCTAATACTATTTATACTTCGTTTAAAAAAAACTTTTATTTTTGCATAATGAATTGGTTTTGACAACCATCGAATCTTCTCTTTTTTATTCATGGATTAATACCATAAAAAAATTTTTCTCAAAAAAAAGTGCAACCATTTTGAAAAATGAGTCTATACAGATAGGGGAAGATGTAAAAATTATAAAAGGATGTAAACGATACATAAAAAAGTATCAATTACTTCTTTATGATAAATATGCACCCACTTTAATGGGTATTTGTATTAGATATTCTTCAAGCCGTGAAGAAGCTGAGGATATGTTGCAAGAAGGATTGTTGAATATTTATGCAAATATAAAGACATATAAAGGGACGGGTTCTTTTGAAGGATGGCTTAAAAGGGTTGTAATCAATACAGCAATCAATAAATTAAAAAAGAAAAAGAAAAACAAACTATTTACCCAGATCAATGAAGAACTGGATGCAAATCCTGAGCCTGAACAACATGAAGAAGTAACGTCCAAAGATATTCGATCTACTATATATGATGCAGCATTGGAAAAAAAAGAAATACTTGCTGTTATCAATGATCTGCCCGAAGGAATGAGAATAGTGTTTAACCTTTATACATTTGAAGGGTATAAACACAAAGAAATAGCACAAACGCTCAATATTACAGAAAACACATCCAAATCAAAATTACTCAGAGCACGCAAAAAAATTCAAAAAAACTTGTATACACTGATTCAGAAAAATGAACCGAGCCATGACAAAATTTTTTAACACACACCCGCATGATTATTAAAAATCTATTTAGATCACACAAAGTC
>CAZJWE010000218.1:0-5492 GCA_964549265.1 uncultured Bacteroidales bacterium
GGATTGCTTTTTTATATTGTTAGGTTTTTTCAAAAAACTAAGTAAGATTTTTTTGACCGTCTATTTCAGATGGTTTTTTTTTGACTTTTTATTTGCATACATATAAAAATATGACAATTACAAGAAAATACACGAGAAAAAATACGAAAAATAATATCAGAAAAATTGCAAGATTGGCTTGTATTCAAGGCTTCTTATATTCATATAGGGATATAAGTAGAAATGGGCTTGAATATAGGGACTTTTTGTATTATTTATGACCTTATTTCAAGAAAAAAATAAGATATAATAAATATTGAAACAATAGAAGTTTACTTATCCCCAATAGTGATTGAGAAAAATTATTTAACACAAGTATTAAAGAAATACTTGTATTTAATAATAAAAAAAGTATAGAACTTATAAAGCTTTTATTTTGTAATAAATCATAAATGATTACAAACAATGTTGAATTTATAATAATCTTACAAATTTGATGATTTGTTGTTTTGTCAAGCATTCGACTGCTTTTTTATATCTTAAAATATATAATGAATGCTTTTAGATGATTTTAATGCAATAAGTTCTACTATTTATGATGTGCCAGTTTTTTTATTCTTTTTTGTTTTTAATATTTATTTATTTTATAAAATCTGTAAATGACTTGATATATTTTAAGTTGATGATTAGAAAATATATCTGCAATGACTTGAACTTTACAAGTTACGCAAGTTAACAATATACCGACTCTATCGACTGAATTTATATATAATGCTTTTTTATATGAATTTATTCTTTTTTGATTAATAATATTTTCGTCTTTACTTCTTAAAATATTTAAATAATGAAAAAAATATTGTTTTTAATAACTTTTATTTTTATTTGAAATACTACAGCTTACGATTTATCGAGTTTAAATTATCAATCAGGTATTGATGTTTTTTCTGAAACTTGAGAATTTCCACAGGCATTGGATTTTTCATCTGATTGAACAAGAATGTATGTTTGAAGTTCAATTAATCAAAATGCAATATATGAATATTATCTCACAATACCTTACGACATATCAACAGCAACTTATCAAGTAAGTATTGATGTCGATGGTCAATTAAATTGAGATTTACAGTCAATCGATTTTAATGTCGATTGAAATAAAATATTGATTGTTGACAACTCAAGTTATATATATGAATATAACTTGACTATACCTTACGACCTATCCACAGCTACATATCAATCAAGTTTTGATTTGTCAGGTTTTGACGATAACTTACAATCAATACACGAAAAAAACGATTTTTTATTTGTATCTGGATGGGAAAAAAACTGAAAGATAACAAAAATAATTAAATCTAATTACTGATTTGTACAATCAGTAAATTTAACTTGAACTTATGACTTAATACAAGAAATAGGAATATATAATTCTTGAACTGAATTATATATAAATGATATTAATTCGATTATATATAAATATAACTTAACTATACCTTACGACCTATCCACAGCTACATATCAATCAAGTTTTGATTTGTCCGCGCAAGATAATTCTATTAGTAGTTTTGTATTTCTTGATACATATTTATACACATTGTGAGACGAAAATAATACAGCATATCAATATTCCGTTGAACCTACCGAACCTACCGAACCTACCGAACCCACTGAACCGCTTGAATATGAACAAATAGCAACAATAGAACCTGAAAACATTAATGAGCAATGATATTCATTCTACAATTGAACTATCGAACTTGATAGTGTAATTAAATCAATATGACTTGAATGAGTTTTGACTTGAGATAATACTATCGATGTTGTTGATTGAAATTACATTTTTTATAATTTTCAATTATCCGGAAATGAAAATCAAGTTTTTTTTGATATTTTCGGTACATTTAGTGACTTGAAAATATTAACTAAAAATAATCAAAAATATCTATACGATAGCTCAAGTCAGACAATTGAAAATATAACTTGAACAAGTATGTTTTTGGGATGAGAGCATCCCGACTATACATTGCAACTCTCTATAAATGATTTCAGTCAAATAACAGTTTTTCAAGCCACATTGATTACGGACTGAACAGATGTGCCGTACCAGTTATTGGCTAATTCTCCCAACTATGAACTTGAATATATGTGAAGTTGACAATATTTATTTACTTCAAAAGAATATAATTATATCAGGGAATACGACGGGTTTTTTATTTGCATAACACCAACGAACGAAAAATATTATAGTTTGAATGTTGATTGTTTGCAGGATTACGGACCCGCACCAGGCGTTATTCAAATAGAACAGTACGGGTATGGTGATTATGAAATTCTTATAAACGACGAGTTGAAATTTATGCCAAGTCAGTATACAGCTGATGATTGGGAGAATGCGAAAATAACAACATCAACATCATCCGCTTATTTTAATTGTGAAAATTTATGACTTATCGATTGTGTGTGAAAAATTGCGGTCGATAGTTGAAAAATTATATATCAAGCAGTTAATGCACCGATTAATAACATCAATCAACTCTGAGAAGACCTGGCAAAAATTAATTACAGACCTTGCATTTGATGATTTGTTATTTTTTCTTGAAATATAGAAAATTCTGAAAATACAATATTATCTAGCACCTTTAATCATGACCTACCAATTTTCAATTTTTTAATCAATCTCGCAACAATTCTTGCTTTGATTTTATTTTTATTTCTTTTACGAAAATAAAATGTGAAAAATATTGTCGATAATAATCATAAGTATGTGAATTAGTGCATTTTATTGATTATTTTGAAGTCAAATAAATAATGCAATAATACGAACAATAACAACAATAAATAACTTATGATGTTACATTCCGAAACAATTCATATTATTATTAATATTTATAATAATATCATTGTTCATAAAATGATTTTTTAAACTCTATAATAACACATAAAATGAAAACTTACAAACTAGAAGACTGACACTTGTTTTCAATTGAACTTACAGAAAACGAACAAAAAAAATTTTCAACAAAATATAAAAAAATGAAAGACCCTAACTGAGATTTTTGTATTTACGATTTTGATGAAAAAAATATAATAAATGTGGTAAAGAGATTAATGCAAAAAAAGGGGTTTTACGACGATTATAATAAAAAAACAATTATTATAATTGCAATAGCTTGTATATTAAATATTTTTGTTTTACGGTTTGGTTATAATACTTTTAATCAAACCGTTATAAATTTACAAGAAAAAGTTATAGAACAAAAAAAAGAAAAAGAAACATTAAAACAAGAAAGCAAAAAATCAGAACAAGAAAAACAAAATAATTTAATTGATAATAAAAAATAATGTATAGAATAGTTGACGAACTAGTCAAGTACAAATGAATACTTGACCAAATATTTGGACCAAAACTTCTTGAAAAAAAAATATATAAAGAAGTTCTCGAAAAGGACAAGCAAATCTTAAAAAGTATGTGATATAAAAATGTCGATTTCTGCTTCCCGGCGGAAGTTGATAACAAAAAACTTGACGGAGTTCTGAGAAAAACTTTTCGCTTTAACGATAATACTTTAGAAAATCAAAAGAAAAATAATGATACTTAAAAATAAAATTTTTTTAGTTGAATGAAAAAGAGGCGCGTGAAAAACTATGTTATCAAGCATATGGTGAAGTTTTCCCGATTACGGTCAAGTATATGCTAATTATCAATTAAATTATAATCATAAAAAAGTTATAAATTATACAGATGTTTTTGAATTTTACGGCAAACTTAATAAGGATAAATTCAAAAAAAAAGAACTACTATTGTTCGACGAATGATGAATGAATGCAAATTCAAGAGCTTTTCATAACAAGAAAAACAAAATAATCTGATTTCTTGCTCAAATATCAAGAAAATTTAATCTTGACGTTTTGTTTATTGTACAGGATTTTTTTGATATTGATGTGATGATTAGAAGACAGATTGACTATAAGTTGTATGTAACTAACTTACTACCTTATGCTCTTAGCGTTGATGTATACAATACAACAAGATGACAAGAAAATAATTTAATTTCAACATATACGGTTGATGCATTAACCGCTTTAAATCAATTCAATATTGATTATGATACACAAGATTTGAGCGGTTTCGATGATAAAATCAAAGAATTTATAAAATAATGATAACCTTTTGTTATCAATTTTCTTTTATTTTATCTTGAAAAAAAAATAAATAGTAGTACAAATAATACACTACACAACATAGTATAGTTATTTATATTATAATTTATGAAAAATGAAATTAAAAAAGTTAGAAGAGAATAAATTAATTCTTAGTAGTGAGGATTATGTTTTTTATCAACTCAAATTGTCAAAATATACTATTGATAATTTTTCTGATATTATCGAAAATGAGAATAATCACTATCTTCATTATTATGAAAAAATATGTGATAATTGAACCCGGTGAGTTTTAATCTTTAAAAGAAAATAATGACTAAAAAATTGTTAAAGAAAATCGAAATGGAAAGAGATTATTTAAATGTAAAATTTGAAATAATAGACAATATTAATTCTTTGTCTAGTAGACAAAGAGAAAAAATTTTTCATTTGTATTGAAAAAAATATTGAAATAAAGAATTATGGAACTTGTTGCGTTCTATTTTTAGTTTTAAAAAAAAGAAAAATGTTAAACGAGACAAATATAGACAAAATTATAAGTCAAAATATAGACAAAATAATTTTGTCTACGAACATAAAACAGCTTGAAAAACAAGCAATTGATAGTTTTTTAATCATTTTTGATATAGACAAAAATGAAATATGAATTGACGAAGTTTTGAAAATATATTGATTTGCAAAAACAATTAATATTTTATTTCAAGCTGTTTACATTTCAAAAAATCTTGAGAAAAAGTAAATATTGACATTTTAGAAAAAATAATAATAGGGTAGGGGAGTAACATTTATTTTAAAAAATAAAAAATAAAAATGTATACTAAACAATATAGTAAAAGTTGAAATGTTGAGATTATGAAACGACATTGACACAATAAAGAAGAATATGATATAGAAAGAACATATTTTTTTAAATGATTATGACTAAATGAAAAATATCATAAATATATAATAAATAAAACAGCCCTCGCGCTCGATGATCTCCATGTTGGCCAGCGCCGCGGTCGGACCGGCCGTACAGCCGCCGAAGGTGGAAATGTCGCGGAAATAACTCATGCGATCCTCGGGTGCCTCCTTGAACGCCTCGAACACGGCCTCCGTGGTCACGGTGCAGGAGATCGCGGCATAGCCGGATGCCACACCCTTCGCCATGGTGACGATATCGGGTTCCAGTCCGTAATGCTGGTAACCGAACCAGGCGCCCGTGCGGCCGAGCCCACAGACCACCTCGTCGACGATCAGCAGGATGCCATAACGGCGGCAGATTTCCTGAATCGCCTCACAGTAGCCCCGCGGCGGAGGGATCACGCCGCCGCCGGCGGTGATCGGTTCGACGATCACGCCCCCGATCGTCTCCG
>CAZJWE010000219.1:0-5479 GCA_964549265.1 uncultured Bacteroidales bacterium
AAAGCGATTTCATGACCGAAGGGAATAACCGATCTCATGAACGAAGTGAATAAAATTAAAAAATGAAAACAGATGAAAATACTAGTCACAGGTGCTACCGGATTTATCGGATCGCATCTTTTATATCATTTATTATTACATAATAATATTGAAGTGAAAGCTTTAAAAAGAAGTAGTAGTTCTATGGCAAGAATAAAAAATACATTTAATTTTTATTCAAGCGATGGTAATGCTTCTGGTGCTTTAAAAAAAGTAGAATGGATAGATGGTGATCTGTTTAATGCTTCATCTTTATATCAAGCCACCAAAGATGTTGATTTTGTAATTCATACTGCCGGTATGGTTTCAGTGACCGGGGCAGATCGGGATAAAATGTTTCAAATAAACAAAGAAGGGACTAAAAATCTTGTGTTAGCGGCGATCCGGAATCAAGTAAAAAAGTTTTGTTATGTAAGCTCCACATCAGTGTTTAACCGGAATAACGCAAGCAAATCGCTTAAAAATCCTTATGCAATCAGCAAATTATCAGCAGATAATATTGTAAGAAAATGTAATTTATTTGGAATGCAACCCCTCATTATATATCCTTCTGTGGTAATTGGAGCCGGAAATGGTGAAAGCGGCTTTGAAAAAATCCTCAACAGTATTTGGTACGGTAATTTATTTTATACGTCCGGTGGTGCTGAATTTGTTGATGTCAGAGATGTGACAAAAGCGATTATAAGCTTAATGATGAATGATGTAGCAAATAAAGGTTTTGTGGTTTCTTCGGGTTATTTGCCCTATAAACAAGTCTTGGAAATTGCTGCAACAGCGCTTCATAAACCTAAACCGTTTATTCCATTAGGATATAATATTGCTAAATTTATTAACTATATGGGACAGGTCAAACAATATTTGACTCATAAGGATCCATTGATATCAAACGAAAGTTTAAACATATTGTATAGTAAAAACGACGGGAATTACAAAAACCAAATGCTCAAATTTCAAACGAATTACATACCTATTGAAGATGCAATCATGGAATTAGGAGAATATTATCGAAATATGTATAAAACTAAATCCGGGATAACCTCATATTTCTTAAATAAAAAAACAAAAACAGCTTGACAATAAAAATTTAAATATCCATCCCGTCGAGCATTTTATTGTAAAAAGCAACGAGGTCGCTGCTGCTATCAGATTCCAACAACTTCATAGCGCTCCTTGGATGTTCATTCATATTGCCTGTGATGAGATAAGGGATATGATATCCCCATTTAATTTTTTCCTGAAGGGGCAACATATAATCTTGGATAAGCTTATACACAGGATTTAAGTCAAATTTAGGATTTTTCAGGAATGAAAGGAGTATTTCCATCGGACAATTCCCGGCTCCTCTTCCAATGCCTAAAAAGGTAGCATCCAGCATATTGCAATTTTTTATGATGCCTGTAATGGTATTGGACATGGCCAATTGCATATTGTTATGTGCGTGGATTCCAATGGTTTTATCAGGAAGTGCTTTTTGATATTTATCTACTAAAAATTCTATTTGCTCGCAGTACATACTTCCATAGCTGTCTACCAGGTAAAAAACAGGGACTTTAGACCTGGCGATATCTGCAAGTGCTTCATCTAAATCAATGTCTATGGCTTTTGAGACAGCCATAAGATTTATCGTTGCTTCATATCCTTTATTCATACAGTGTTCTGCAAGGGCAATGGCTTTATCTACCTGGTGTATGTAACACGCGACCCGGATCATATCTAATACACTGTCCTGCTTTTCGGGAATGTCTTCATACTCAATCCTACCAATATCAGCCATTGCAGATAATTTAAGCCCGGTTCCTTTATTATCGCCTATTGTATTGATAATATCTTTTTCATCACAAAAACGCCATACGCCAACCTCTTTACGGCAAAAAGCTGTTTCGCTGCTTTTATATCCAATTTCCATATAATCAATTCCTGATTTAAGGCATGCCTCATAAACAGCTTTTACGAATCCATCTTCAAATTGCCAATTATTCATTAATCCACCATCTCGAACCGTACAATCCAATACCTTGATTTCTTTTCTGTACATGGAACTTTACTTTCGGTTTATAATTTTCAATTCTTCGCTTATAAAATATTCAATTAATTCTTTATAGATTTTTTCTATGATATCCGGATTTAAACCATTCTCAGTGGCCAGTTTCCTTCTTTCCTGTAATACTTTATTTTTCCTTTCTTCTGCAATGATGCTGTCTTTATCCGGATTTTTGTATTTCACAACTTCTTTTACAAAGCCAAAACGTTTTCCCAGCAGCTCCATGATCTCTTGATCTATTTGATCAATATGCTCGCGTATTTCTTCAATAGATTTACAATCAGAAGGATTCTTCACTTTTAATGATTTAGGTTGTTATTTACTGTGCTGTGTCTAATTGATTTTCTACATCTTGCACATCTGGCATTTCAGTGGGGAATGTGGGTATTTGTTCTTGTTGGCCCATAGCATTTTTTGCTTTTTCCTGAAGTCGTGATTTCTGTTCTTCTTCGCTTCTGGGAATTGTCATACTGGCAAGCAAGCTCAAGACCAGTAGTCCTCCTGCTAATGTCCATGTTGCTTTTTCAAGAAAATCGGCTGTTCGCCTGGCTCCCATTACCTGGTTAGAGGAGGAAAGATTTGCTGTTAAGCCTCCGCCTTTTGAGTTTTGGACAAGCACGATCAAAACCAATAAAATACTGACAATCAACACTAAAACTGTAAATAATATATACATCTTCTATTGTTTTTTAGATTTATTTATAATTTGATTTAATTCTTTAATTTTGTCTGCAAAGTAATCATTTTTTTTGGGATATTTCAAACTTAATTTTTGAAAAACGTGTATTGCTTTTTTATAATATCCTTGTTGAATATAAATATTCCCCAATGTTTCTGTATAAAATCCATCATCTTCTTTGGTGCTGGGTTTTGATAAATCTTCATTTTTTGAGGTGTTATTTTCGTCTGCCCTGATCCTTCTCGGTTCATTTTGAATAAATTGATCTATTAAATCATTGCTTTTATTTTTTTGTTTTGCATGTCCGTTTGTTTGTGATTCTGTTTTTTTATTTTCTCCAGAGATTTCCGGGGGTGTATCTTCAAGTACCAATAACCCATTTTCTTCCTGCATTTCTGAGGTTTGGTTTTGTTCTGCCTTAATTTCAATCGTTTTCTGAAAAATATTTTCCTGTCCAACATCATCTAACATAAATATTAATTCTTCATCATTAGTATCATATAATTCTGTTTGTGTATTTTCCACACACGTATCAACGTCTTTTTTTGATGATTCAGAATGTTGTTTTTTTATTTCAGGTTCTCTGCTTTCTTCTGCTTCTTCCTCGAACAATAATTGATAGAGTCTTTTTTTGTCTATAATAAATGCTGATGATAGTTTAATTTGAGATTTATATTTCCAATGTCCGGTTTTATATAATGCTTTTAGGAATAACATATGTCCGGTATGAAAAAAAGGATATGTCTCCAACAATTGATTTATTTTTTCAATACTTGTATCATCAATTGTTCCGGGTGATTCTATATATTGATATATTTGTTCTTTATGTATCATTAAAACCAATTATTTTTTACCAATTCGAGAATGCTTTCTTAAAAATATCTTCTACTAATCTTTCAGATATTTCCTTGTTTAGTTCTTCTTCAACATCACTTAAATTTTTATCACTTTTAAAATCCTCATATCTTGAAAAATTAGCACTAAAATTATCATCAGGATTGATGGTATTTACATAATCTACTTTGATGGTTATTGTTAGTCGGTTTTTTGCTGCCTGGTCGTTTCCTGTGATTGAAACCGGGCTTACTCTATAATCTGTTATGGTTCCTTTAAAATGCACATCTGCATTTCTATTAACTAATTTTAACCGTGTTTCACTTTCAATTTTATCCTTTAATGTGTTGGTTAAGACATATCCTAATTGTGGTTGAAAGCTGGGTGCCCTGTTTTCAAAATCAACTACTGAAAATGTCTCTATTTCAGGCGAAACTGTTGCACCTGAAAAAGAATAATTCACTGTACAGCCGGTAAAACTAAAGAGATGAATAATAAGTATAAATATATAAATGAAGTGTTTGTTCATATGTATGTTTTTGGTTTTTGGTTGCCGGTTTGTTGGAAAGACAGGAGCTTTGTGATTTGTGATGCTACTGGTCATACGTGCAGATGTGTTGAACTGAATCATGGGCATTGTATAAATAAAAAACTCGTTCAGGTTATATTATATTGTATTCTTTTATTTTACGATACAATGTCCGTTCTGAAATACCCAGTTCTTTGGCCGCTCCTTTGCGTCTTCCTTCGTGTTTTTCAAGTGCTTTCTTAATCAATTCCCGTTCTTTTCCTTCAAGAGAAAGAGATTCTTCAATAATCTCTTTTGTGTCTTGTATGTCGTTGTGATAAGTTACGTTATGTATTTTATTTAATACCTGTTGTGCATCTTTTCCTTCATCTTGTTCCATGCTTTCAGAAATTTTTTGGATCAATTGCGGGTTGTAATCTTCGGCATGCGGGGCACACTCTCCACTAGCCATTGTATCCAAGACCAATCGTTTAAGGTCGTTCATATCATTTTTCATATCGAACAGGATTTTGTATAATATTTCCCGTTCTGAAGTAAAATTTTGCCTATCATCAGGATTTACAAGTGCAGGTAATTTAATGCTGTCGTAATTGGGCAAATAGTGCCTTATTTTATCAGCATCAAGTGATCTTTCTTTTTCAATAATGGATATTTGTTCTGTTATATTTTTCAATTGCCTGATATTACCCGGCCATTCATAGCTCATGAGTATATTTTTGGCATCTTCTGTAAGAGTAATCGGGGGCATCCGGTAATATTCAGCAAAGTCATTTGCAAATTTCCTGAAAAGCAAATAAATATCATCTCCTCTTTCTTTTAAGGGCGGAATATTAATGGGTACAGTATTCAGCCTGTAAAAAAGGTCTTCTCTAAATTTTCCTGTTTTCACAAGTTCTGTGAGTTCTTCGTTGGTTGCTGCAATCACTCTGACATTTGTTTTTTGAACTTTTGATGAACCAACTTTCAAATATTCGCCTGTTTCTAAAATCCTGAGAAGCCTTACCTGTGTTGAAAACGGCAATTCCGAAACTTCATCGAGAAAAATAGTGCCTCCATCAGCTTCCTCAAAATATCCTTTCCGTTTTTCGTGGGCACCGGTGAACGATCCCTTTTCATGCCCAAATAATTCTGATTCTATTGTTCCTTCTGGAATTGCGCCACAATTAACCGGTATATAGGAGCCATGCTTTCGTTTACTGAATTGATGTATGATTTGAGGAAACACTTCCTTGCCTGTCCCGCTTCTTCCAGTTATAAGCACAGAAAGATCAGTAGGAGCAACCTGAATTGCTATATCAATAGCCCGGTCAAGCCCCGAGTAATTTCCAATGATCTCATATCTTCTCTTAATACTCTT
>CAZJWE010000220.1:0-5435 GCA_964549265.1 uncultured Bacteroidales bacterium
TGAGTTTCCTGTCGGGGATCTGCTTAATCCGGTTTATGCTACGCTCAATGAGTTGTATATAAGGAAAAATATGTGTTTGTAGATTTTTGTTTCCGCAAACAGTTAAATAGTATATTTGAAGAAAATATCTATTATAAATGAAAACCGGTACACTACGGATTAAAATGCGGAATAAAGGTTGGATTTTAATTTATAATTATCTGGAAATCAATTAAAAATATTCAGCTTCTAAACATTAATGCAAAAACTTAAATAATACCGTGAGTAAAATAATAATCCCGAACCCAATGTTCATAAAGGTAAACATCATGGAAAATTTTTTATTCATATCTTCAAAGCGTTTGTCAACCGACTCAAAGCGCTTGTTAACCGACTCAAAGCGCTTGTCCATGTATTTATACATATCTTCAAAACGTTTATCTATAGCCTCAAAACGTTTATCTATAGCCTCAAAACGTTTATCCATGCTTTCAAAACGTTTATCCATGCTTTCAAAACGTTTATCCACAGCTTCAAAGCGTCTGTTCATCAATTCCAATACCATTTTAATATCTTCTTTGGTTGCCAGCCGTTCTTCCTGGAAAGATGCCATTTCAGACAATGACTCGTAAAAAATATTCACCAGTTCATCTTCATCCCTGCCCTTAATGCAGGTTAATTCATGATCTTTTATGATTTGACGTATTCTTTTCTTTTCTATCAGCATAATATTACTATTTGATGATTATACAAAATTAACGAAAATCTTTGATAGATTATTGACATGTAAACGATAAATTAAGCAGTAGTTTGAAATTTAATACAATTGTTTATTGTAATGGTTACTTTTCTTTATAATATGAACATACATGCGTTATTCCACATTCATTACACAATGGTTTCCTGGCTTTACAAATGTACCTGCCATGCAAAACAAGCCAGTGATGGAACAAATGGATATGGTCTTTTGGCACGACTTTCATTAATTGCATTTCTGTTTGTAAGGGAGATTTGGCATTTTTGGTTAGGCCTGTGCGAGCAGAAACTCTGTGTACATGTGTGTCAACAGGAATAACAGCCTGGTCAAAAAGTGTAAGTGCCAATACATTAGCTGATTTTCGCCCAATGCCCGGGAGTGTTTGAAGGGTATCAAGATCCGAAGGAATCGTTCCATTGTATTTAGTATGGACAATTCCTGCCATTTCTACAAGGTATTTGGATTTATTGTTCGGATAAGAACAGCTTTTTATCAATTCATATACTTCTTTTACACTTGCTTTGGATAATGCTTCGAATGTTGGGAATGTATCAAAAAATGAAGGGGTTATCATATTAACTCTGACATCGGTACATTGTGCAGATAAAGTTACTGCAACAATCATCTCATAGGGTGTTTTAAAATGTAATTCAGATTTGGGAGAGGGGTATTTTTCACTGAAATATGAAATGAATTCCTGAATATAGTTTTTTTTATCTGTTTTTTTCATTTTTTGTTTGAGCGTGGATGAAATTGGATAATGGTGTCTCTCAAATATTGATGGTCTAAATGAGTGTAAATTTCTGTTGTGATAATTGATTCGTGCCCAAGCATTTCCTGGACAGCCCTGAGGTCAGCGCCTGCATCAACCAGATGTGAAGCAAAAGAATGCCTGAACGAATGAGGGCTTATGTTTTTTTGTATTCCGGCAGCAGCACATAAATCTTTGACAATAGTAAAGATCATCACCCTTGTAAGTTTTCGCCCTCTGCGATTCAAAAATAATATGTTTTCATGCTCTTTAGAAACAGACAGGTGGTTACGATATTGTTTTATGTAAATGTTTATCTCTCTAATGGCTTTATCGCTAATGGGTACCAGGCGTTCTTTGTTGCCTTTCCCTTTTACTCTGATGTAATTTTGGTCTGAATAAAGGTCAGATAACCGGAGGTTAATAAGTTCTGAAACTCTTAAACCACAGCTGTAAAGGGTTTCGATAATAGCTTTGTTACGATGGCCTTCGGGTTTGCTTAAATCAATGGCTTGTTGTAATGAATCTATTTCGTCAATAGTGAGGACTTCGGGTAATTTTCTTCCGATTTTAGGACTTTCAATTAACAGTGTAGGGTCGGTGTCTACGATATTTTCAAGCAATAGGTATTTAAAAAACGATTTGATACCAGAAAGCATTCGCGATTGTGTTCTGGCACCAAGTCCTAATTCATTAGACCATTTTATGAATTTTTTTAAATCTTCTGGTTGAATGTCTTCTAACTTTTTTCCCGGTGAAATCATACCAATGAATTCAGCAAATTTTTTGATATCATTGCTGTATGCTTCAACAGAATTTATTGAAAGGGAACGTTCTATCCGTAAAAAATGCTCAAAATCTTTAATGACCTGATCCCACATACCATTAAATTATTAATTTTGTAAAAGCTTTATCAATAATCCAAAACAGAACGGTTCGTAGCTCAGTTGGCAGAGCAGCGGACTCTTAATCCGCGGGCCGAGGGTTCGAGTCCCTCCGAACCGGCAAAAATATAATTATGTTTTGAGTTTTAAGCAAGAGTGAGCAGATCATTTAACCATTGTAAAAAATGAGGTTGTCCCAGAAGTCCATTATTTAAGAAATAACCACTAAAACACAAAACTCAAAATTTTACAAAAACAGATTATTAAATAATCATATTCTGAGGGGTTTTGTGCTTTAGTGATTTTGTGGCAAAAAATTAATTTTTCAGACAACCTCTTTATATTATTTTAATGTGCAAATAAAGGATAATCATCCATTAATGCATTGACTTCTTTACGGACATTATTGATCACATTATCGTCATTGATATTGGTGATAACCTGGTCCGTGAGGTCAACAATTTTTGCAGAAACCTCTTCTTTAACACCTCTTGTAGTAATGGCAGATGTACCAACACGTATGCCAGATGTTTTAAAAGGTGAACGGTCATCATAAGGAACCATGTTTTTATTCAATGTAATATCGGCTTTTTCAAGGCCTTTTTCTGCCATTTTTCCATCCACATCCGGTACTTTCGTACGCAGGTCAATAAGCATAGAATGATTATCAGTGCCACCGGATACAACTTTATATCCTTTTTCAATGAATTTTTCAGCCATTACAATGGCGTTTTTTCTCACCTGGGTAACATATTGTTTGTAATCATCTGTGAGTGCTTCGCCAAATGCTATTGCTTTGGAGGCAATGATATGCTCCAGCGGGCCTCCCTGTATGCCTGGGAATACAGCAGAATCAAGAAGTTGTGACATCATTCTTGTTTTTCCTTTTGGTGTTTTTTTGCCAAATGGATTTTCAAAATCTTCTCCCATGATAATCAATCCACCACGCGGGCCACGTAATGTCTTGTGTGTAGTGGTAGTAACAATGTGGCAATGAGGAAATGGCTGATTTAATAAACCTTTTGCAATCAATCCGGCTGGATGTGCAATATCTGCCATTAAAAAAGCGCCTACCTGGTCTGCTATACTGCGCATGCGTTCATAATCCCAATCTCTGGAATAAGCCGAAGCACCTGCTATGATGAGTTTTGGTTTTTCTTTTAAAGCAAGCTCTTCCATCTTATCATAATCAATGCGGCCTGTATTTTCATTTAAGCCATATGCAATTGGATTATATAAAATACCTGATGAATTAACAAAAGAACCGTGTGTTAAATGCCCGCCATGTGATAAGTTCAGTCCTAAAAATGTATCACCGGGTTTTAAGAGTGTTAATAATACAGCTGCATTGGCTTGTGCACCGGAATGTGGTTGTACATTTGCCCATTCTGCATTAAATAGTTCTTTGGCACGCTCTATAGCCAATGTTTCTATTTCGTCTACTACCTGGCAACCACCATAATATCTTTTGCCTGGCAATCCTTCGGCGTATTTGTTTGCCGGATATGATCCCATGGCTTCCATGACTTGCTCACTTACAAAATTCTCAGATGCAATAAGTTCAATCCCATGCAATTGTCTTTCATGTTCTTTTTCAATTAAGTCAAAAATCTTGGTGTCTCGTTTCATAATATCATTCTTTTTGTTTGTAAATTTTGTCCAAAATTAGCGTTTTATATTTTTAAATAAATGAAATTATGAATTTTTTATAAAATACCGGATAAAATCAGTAACAAGGCCTAATGAACTAATGTAAAGTACTGGGAAAAGGATGCAAAGTGTAGTTGATTAGTTGATTAGTTGAGATGTTTAGTCGTTGTACATGTGTTTTGGGTTTGAGTGTACTCTGCACGTAAATATTTTGTTTGCTTTGAGCTTATTTCCTTGTCTTAGAATCATAAACCATTAACCATTAATAATTAATAATCGGTCTGATATTATAATTCAACTAACTCATATTCTATGTCTCCAAAACCTATTTCCTGTGCATAATTTAATTGAATTGAAGAATCCAGGTCAGGATGCGCTTTTTTAAACGGATCATTACCGGCAGCCTGTTGAACCAATTCATACGAAGCTGCATCTATTGCCACCGGGTCGGTGGAGGCCAGGTATCCAATATCCGGTACCACCGGCGCATCATTGCCAGGGCAACAATCGCAATCGGGACTGATGGATGTTAAAAAGTTCACATAAAGGATGTTGGAATTCAATGCCTTATCAACACCATAAGCATATTCCACCATCCGGTGTTGAACGTCTTTACCTGCCCTGCTCCAATTGACCTTGATTGCATTTTTCGGACAAATGCCAATGCACCTGGCACATCCCACACAACGATCTGTGATATAAGCACTTTCTTTGATTTCAATAGCATGTGTTTGGCATACATCAACGCATTTTCCGCATTCAATACAGAGTTCCTCTTTCACAACAGGCTTTGTACCGGAATGCATATCAAGCTTTCCTTTACGGCTTGCACAACCCATTGATAAATTTTTAATGGCGCCGCCCATTCCGGTTACTTCATGTCCTTTAAAATGAGATATACACACCATTCCATCTGCATTCAGTATGTCAGCAGCCAATTGCACATCAGCTGTACTGCCTTTGTCAATTTTAACCGCAACAGAATTTTCTCCCCTTAACCCGTCTGCAATTACAATTGGTGTCTGAAGCGTAGAATATCCAAATCCGTTCAAATTGGCATTATGTAAATGATCAACACTATTGGTACGCATACCAATATATAAGGTATTTGTATCAACCAAAAATGCTTTAGCGCCAATATGTTTAATTAAATCAACAACCGGCCTTAGAAAAACCGGACGAACAAATGCAGCATTCCCGAATTCGCCAAAATGTATTTTGATAGCAATGAGTTCATCTTTTGAAAATATAGATTGAATATTGCAAAGTTGCAACAATTGTTGAATTTTATCTAATTGATTTTTATTCTCTTTTTGTTTTAATGACGAAAAAAATACCTTTGAAGCCATAGGTTCTCTCTCTCTTTTAAATTACATTTCTAATTCGTCGCAATATAAAAAAATATAGATTAAAT
>CAZJWE010000221.1:0-5413 GCA_964549265.1 uncultured Bacteroidales bacterium
ACCGGGACCCATCTTGAAAATCGTGTTTTAATCACCGGTTTTGTAAAAAAGTGTTTATGATGTGTCTTGCCGATTTTTTCAACAGAATTCTGGTAGGGTTGAAAAAAAGACAATCCTTCTGCTTTTATGTTGATGTCTAATAAAACGGTTTTTTGATTCTTTTCAAATCCTGCTACCTCAATCTTAATCCAGTAATTTCCTCCATGCAGGGAAAGGGAATTTGTAATCGGTTTAAAAGAATGGCTGTAATCCTGAATATATATCGGATCATAGTTATATCCTTTGATTTCTTTTAGAATTGAGACGTTTATATCCAAATCACCACGATCAGGATTTGAATACAACATACTTGAAAGGGCAGTGAATATAAGCGATATACAAAAATGCTTGATATTCCTTTGAAACGTTCGATTCATGATATATGCATATTGAAATGTACCAAGTATTTATTTCAATTTTGCATAAAAGTAAGATTTTAAAGATAAATGGGACGAGGAAGGATTTTCTGAATATGTTGTGGATATTCAGGGGAGCCAAACAAAAATGAAACTACAAAAAAGGAGCAAGTTCCCAAGCCAACTAAAAATTAAATAGATAGAGGAAAAAGAATACATCATTATTAACTTTTATGCCCAATTTAGTCTACCTACTCAATCAATTCAGTATTAACATTTAAAGTTCGGCTATATTCACCTGGGGTTTTGCCTGTGAATTTTTTAAAAGCCCTGTAAAAAGTAGTTTTCGATTTGAACCCGATACTCTGTCCGATACCCTCAAGAGAATAATCCTGGTATTCAGGATTATTTAATCGTTTTTTGGCTTCTTCTACGCGTCTTTGGTTAACAAAATCATTAAAATTCATTCCAATGTTAGCGTTCATGTACCGCGACACTTCATGCATGCCTATACCTGCCATTTTAGATACATGCTCAAGGGTAAACACAGGAATGTAATAATCTTCTGTGGAATCAAGATAATCTACCAGTTTTGACAGGTTTTTACATTTAACTTCTTTAGATTTTAATTTAGAATATTCGAGTTCAATCACCCTTGATGATTTAATCATTTTGTAAACAACATAAACAAGAAATAATTGCATGGGGATTGCCATGAAATAAATTTTTGACATAAATACAATCATCATAAACAAACCTACAGCAAAAATAATCAGCATCAGAAAAATAAAATGAACAACCTGCTGCTTTATGTTCCAGGCCTTGTCACTCTTTTTATCAAAATTTTTGTAAAAGTACTTTATTTTCCGTCCAAAAAGAAAAATATAAATTATCAGTTGGCCGAGATAAATAAAATTCCATGCCTTATAATATTGATAATCATGAATAGAGGCTTCCAGCCATTGCAATTTTTCCATGTTGCTTTTAAAAAGAAAAGGAATAAGAATAACGAAAGAAAAAACAAATGGTAGAAAATGCCACCAATCCCTGGGTTTCATTTGTTCCCTCTCATCAAGCAATCTTAAAAAATAGACAAACAAACAAGGGAGCAGTAATAAGCTGAGAGGCTCATATACCCTTATAAGATATGGAAACCGGGAAATATCCTCGAGCATCGTCATGCTAAAAGTTAAATATCCAACAGAGATTAAAAAAATGCCTTTAAAGATATTTGCCAGATAATTACCTTTTTTTAACAAAATATAAACCAAACCTAATAAAAATATGTTCAGGTTTATGGCTACTACAAGTAGTTGTATCGCAGACATCCTTTTTGGGGTTTCATATGTTTTTAATTTGATTTTTAAAGGTCATATGGAGCTCGCCATGAGTTTAACCTATTGACTTTGAGCAAACCAAGTAGCTTCTTAATAATCATGCTCGTGTGTGTAAAAAAATTTGTCATGGCTCGGTTCATATTATGATTTGATACTTATGGCAACAAAATTATAATAAAAATAAACATTTTAATTATAATTTTATAATTTAAATAAACTACTATAAACTATTAAATTCTATTTTGATGATACAGTAGTTTCCAAACAAATTATTAAATATTAAGAAATGATGAAGACAGCAAAAGCAACAAATATTGAAAATAAGAAACATATGAAAAAGAATATTGCATTTTTTTTATTCGTGGTTATTCACCTTTCACTTTTTTCCCAGCGCTGGGCACAACAAGGTGAAATGCTTTACGGTGCCGGAGAAAAAGACTATTTCGGATCCTCGGTCAGTTTAAACTCAGATGGGAATATTCTTGCTGCTGGAGCCTACCAGAGTCAAAAAGGCCCCGGTTTTGTTAAAGTGTTCAGGTGGGATGGTTCTAATTGGGTTAAAAAAGGAAATACGCTTCAGAGTGATTCAATAAATGATTATTTTGGATGCAGTGTAAGTTTAAATGCTGATGGAGATATATTTTCTGTAGGGGCACCTTATGAAGAAACCGGGGGTGTAGCACGGGTATACTATTGGGACTCCGATAAATGGTCGCAAAAAGGTGGAGACATCATAGGGGAAAATATAGATGAAAGTTTTGGTTATACCACTTGCCTGAGTGAGGATGGAAATACATTGGCCGTAGGTGGGATACAAAACCCCCAAAATGATTCAGTCCCTGGGGTGGTAAGGATCTATAACTGGGATGGAAGCAATTGGGTTCAACAAGGTAGTGATATTTATGGTGAAGTGCCCAAAGATAATTTTGGATATGCTTTAAGCTGGAACTTTGATGCCACTACTTTGGCAGTAGGAGCATATTATACAAATATTGGAGAAAATTTACATGCTGGACAGGTCAGGATTTATAAATGGAATGGAAGCGATTGGGTTCAGCATGGATCGGATATCGAGGGAGACGCCGGGTATTGGACTGGCGTATCCGTGTCGCTTGATTCCGCGGGGAATACCTTAGGGGTTGGTTCAGTAGGGTATAATGGTTATACAGGTATGGCAGAAATTTTCGAATGGAATGGAATGGTTTGGGCGTTGAAAGGAGAAAGGCTCTATGGGAGACCTGGTCAATTTTTTGGTGCACATGTAAATTTATCATCCAATAATAATACAATCAGTATCGTCAGTAATGATTCATTAAAGGTCTATAACTGGAACGGGTCTGAATGGTTGAATGATGGTGGAAGTATTTCCGATGGCGAAAACTTTAGTGAAGTCGATTTTACCGGTAATGGAAAATTTTTAGCCCTGAGCAATATCTATAATGGTGAAAAAGGATCAAATGCCGGTGCGGTAAGGGTGTATAAACTATGTTATGATTCTTATGATACAATCAGCACGAGCGCCTGCTATAGCTTTACCTCCCCTGGCGGGAAAATATGGGACACCACAGGTGTTTACAATGACACGATCACGAATGTTTCCGGCTGCGACAGTATCATTACCATAAACTTAACCATATTTAATGCTACCGACACCTCCTTTAGTGTTCAAGCCTGTCAAAGCTACACCTCTCCTGGCGGAGAACTATTTACAACAGATAGTGTATTTACAGAAACCATCTTGAATGTAGCAGGATGCGATAGTATCATAACCATTGATTTAACTATTTTTGAAACAGCCTATGATACATCCACGCTTACAAAATGTGTCAGCCATACCTCCCCCAGCGGAAAATATACATGGACAGAATCCGGTACATACACCGATACAGTAGTAACTTCAAAAGGTTGCGACAGCATCGTGACCATTCACTTAACAATTAATGAAGTAGATATTTCTGTAGATGTTTCTGAAGATGAATTAACTTCCAATGCCACGTTTTCGGCCTATCAGTGGTTGGATTGCAATGACAATTATTCAGAATTACCCGGTGCAACAAGGCAAGCTCTTTCTCCTTCTGTCGGTGGTTCTTATGCTGTGGAAGTAACAGCAAGCAATGGTTGCGTGGATACCTCTGCCTGTTATCCTGTAGGAACTTCCGTGATAACAGAAAATAATTTTGGTGACGCGTTGAAAGTATATCCCAATCCAACAACAGGTAAAATAAGCATCGATTTGGGAGAGGTTTATCAAAATGTAACCCTGGAGCTAAGAAATACAAACGGTAAGGCAGTGTCATCTGCTAATCATGGTTTGGGCAGAATATTTGAACATCTGATACCAGGGCCTTCCGGGCCTTACCTGTTAGATATTAGCACAAAAGAAGGGAAAGAGGCTGTGGTTAAAATCATTAAAAATTAAGGAGGACAAAACAATGAAAAAGAATTTATGTATAGTTGTAGCATTACTTTTAACTTGCTACTTTCAACTTTCAACTGCCTTCGGGCAAAGCCCGAATGGCATGAGCTATCAGGCAGTAATCAGAGATGCAAGTGATAATCTTGTAACAAGCCAAGCCGTAGGAATGCAAATCAGCATTTTACAAGGTTCTGCAAGCGGAACGGCTGTTTATGTGGAAACACAAACCCCAACATCTAACGTTAATGGCTTGGTAAGTATTGAAATTGGAGGCGGTGTAGGTTTTGACACAATTGATTGGGCAAACGGTCCGTATTTCATTAAAACCGAAACCGACCCGGCAGGTGGAACAAGTTACACCATTACCGGCACAAGCCAGTTATTGAGTGTTCCTTATGCCTTGCATGCAAAAACTACAGATTCGATAGCAGGCGGAATTACCGAAACCGACCCGATTTTTGGAGCATCGATAGCAAGTGGCATTACAGGAACAGATACTGCAAATTGGAACAATAAACTAGACATTGAAACCGACCCCAGCGTACCCTCAGGCACACAAACCGGCGAAATGCAATACTGGGATGGCACGGAATGGGTAACTGTTGAGCCGGGTTATGAAGGAGGTTCTTTGATATTTAAAAATGGTAGACCACAATGGCAAGTACCCATCGTAGATGTGACGAACCCCACTACCGGCGAAATATGGATGGATCGCAATTTGGGTGCTTCACAGGTGGCAACAAGTAGCACCGATTCCGATGCTTACGGTGATTTATACCAGTGGGGACGTGGAACAGACGGGCATGAAAAACGCAACTCCAATACAACATCTACATTGGCAACAAGCGACACGCCCGGGCACGATGATTTTATACTTGCATCAGACAGCCCTTACGACTGGCGCAACTCGCAAAACGACAACCTTTGGCAGGGCGTAAGCGGTACCAACAATCCCTGTCCAAGTGGTTACCGACTACCCACAGAAGCAGAATGGGAAGCCGAGCGTGCAAGTTGGGGCAGTTACAATGCAGCAGGGGCTTTTGCCTCAGCACTTAAATTGCCCGTGGCTGGCAGCCGCAGCAACAGCAATGGTTCGCTCTTCAATGTGGGTTCCCGCGGCAGCTATTGGTCGAGTACTTTAGATGATGCCGACTCGCGGAGCTTTGGCTTCAGCAGCAGCAGTGCTTACGTGTACAGCGGAGGCCGGGCGTACGGAGGCTCTGTGCGTTGCATAAAAGAGTAGAAAGTTAAAAGTTTATAAAGTT
>CAZJWE010000222.1:0-5391 GCA_964549265.1 uncultured Bacteroidales bacterium
ACAGAATAGGTGCCGGAGGAGGTTACATCGAGCGTACTGGTGGTACTGCCATCTGACCATTCATAACTTGCTGTGCCCGTGGTTGTGCTGCCACTGGCATCAAGGGTTATACTGCTTACATCGCAGGTCAATTCTGTTTCACCTGACGAGATCGAGGCAGTGGGATTGTCTGCTACGGTTACCTCTACAGCATCAGTAACAGTACAATTATTCCCGTCCTCTACTGTCACTGTATATGTTGTTGTTTCGGTTGGTGAAACTGTTGGATTCGCTACACCTGAGGGATTTGTACCAACAGAGGCATTCCAGGTATATCCAAGGGTTCCTGTGCCGCCGCTTCCTGTGGGGCTTCCGCCTATCTGGACGGATTCACCTTCGCAAATGGTTGTGTTATTGCCTGCAACGGCAATTAATTCATCAGGTTGATTTATTGTAAACGTGGCCGAGTCTTTACAACCATTGGCATCGCTCACCACTACTTTATAATCACCTGCTGTCAGGCCGGTTTGACTGCCCTTGTCATCATTATCTGTGCCTGAGCCTCCGTTCGATGCTGTCCATGTATATGAATAAGGTGCTACTCCATGGTCTACAGTTACCGTGATAGCTCCGTCATTATCACCATAGCAACCATCAACATCCATGACAATTGTGTCTGTAATAAGGCTATCGGGACAACAATCAATGACTACATTCACAGGGGCGATTTTGCAAAGCCCTTCTCCCAGTTTTACATAATATGTGCCGGATTGATTAATGCTATCCGGTTTATTTAATGGAACTGTTGCATTGGCATCTTCCCAATAGGTGAATTCCGAATTTCTTAAATATTTATAAGAAGTATCTCCAATTGATAGATGACGGATATATAAAGTAGCTTCCGGCATGGAAGGTTCAGCAGTTCGGGTAAAGTTCATTTCATCAATTTGGGTTATATCCAGATTAAATGATGGGCTTGAATTAGAATAATCAAATTCAAATTGCTTCCATGAAGTCGTCACTTCAATATCGTGTCCTTCACTTCCATCGCCTGCATCTTTTAAACTCACCCCTGTTTGGAAGGTTGTGCTGGCTCTTGCCTCAAAATAAAGCACCGGGTTATCAGATATATCAATGGTTGTACTGTCTAATAATAATTTTTGATTTCCAAACCGGGTTCCGGCTTTTGTAATTTCTATTATTCCATCGGTCTGAGAAATAGAACCGCCTACCCACCCATCTTGAAACCAGGTAAAGACATCTTCAGAATATCCTTCATCTGTGTTTTTGCTGGCATTTGTTCCGTTAAAATAATCAATAAATGATTTTCCTGAATAATCATACCACCTTGAAGGACTAGTAATATCCGGATGTGTGATATCTATATAGCACCCGGGAGGAGGATCATTGACTTCGATATCAACTGTATCCTGGACTTCTACAACAATGTAATCAACAGCTTTATTATTGCTTGCATCTGTAGCGGTTACAGAGTATGTTCCGGAGGCTTCGGTGATGCCAGAAATGACAGGCTCATGCTCATTAGAGCTAAACCCGTTTGGCCCGCTCCAATTCCAACTGATAGCTTCATCTGCATCTTCAGTTAAATGAATTTCATCACCTTCACAAACGGGTGAGTTACTCCCGGGATTTACATCCGGAACTGTGACACCGGGTGAAAGTTTCCATATCTCAACATAATTCAATGCATTTTTTAATGTATCTCCTAATGACATATACCTGATGCTTATGGTTACATCATCAATTGTTGGGCCTAGTCTCACAAAATTGAGTTTGAATACCTCGGATTTATCAATGTTCCAGGCATCTGATATATCAATTTTAAATGCCTTATAATTGGTTGTCAGGTCAAGGTTGTATTGTGACCAGGTGCTTTCGCCCTCATAATCTACTACCCTCATTTGTATTGCAGAATCATTTGCTGCAGCATTGTCAACTTTTGCTTCAATATAAATAAATGGAGATTCCGATAAGTCTATTACACCTGTACTGTCAAAATAAAGATCTATATTTGCAAATTTTTGCATGGCATCATCAATATGCAACGCTCCTCCACTTTGTGAAAATGTGATATTCGCCCACCAATCTGCACGCCAGTCGAAGACTCCTTCTTTGTCTACCTGTGTCCCTCCAAACCGGTTTATATATCCTTTACTATGATAGTCATACCAAACCGGTGCGGGTTGTATGATTTCAATGGCACCATTTGTTACAGAAAGTATTGGTGATGAAGGTTGTTCATCAAATAATGCACCATTGCAATTAGTTGTGAGTTTATCATCAAAAGTTACGGTTGCATATTCATCTTCTCTTAATGAAGCGTTACTAATCAATGTTTTGGTTGTCCCGTCTGAACCGTCTCTTACCTTCAATGAATTGGATGTTCTGGCATGAGCATCTCCCATGGATGCAATAAACTGATAATCACCATTGGGCACATCCACTTTAAAGGTCATATTTCCACCATCTATGTCTTTCACTGCTATGTTTTGATCGTATAATTCTTCATTGCAGGGAGTGCTGTTTCTGTCGTTTGGTGTATCATCCATAGCGTCTTTATTACTATAGCCATACTCTTGAGAAGTTGTATAGGCTAAATTCGGGCCGCCTGTTGCTGATGTTTGTTGTATTTTTATAAAATCTATTGCAACATCGTTGGGGCTGTTCGTGGTATAATTCGTTGTCCCAAAAGCAAATGCTTTGTACAAACTTTCATTCTTTTCAAGAAAATTGGCTGTGATGGCTTTATCTGCATCCATGGTAATGCTTACGGGGTTATCAGATTCATTTGCAGAAGCCACATCGCCTGTCCATTTATCAAAGACATATCCATCATTGGGTATTGCTGTTGCTTCCACAATCTCATTTGTATTATATTCACCGCCTGATGGCTCCAACGAGACAGTTCCGTTCCCGTCATTATCGGTATTTAATTCATAAACATTCACAGAAACATAATTTGCAGTTATCGTTTTATCGGAATTCATGGTGATGGTGAGAGGATTATCATTTTCCTGGCCAGATGGGACATCGCCTGACCAATGATCAAATGCGTACCCCAGGTCTTCTTCTATTTCAACTTCAACCTGTACATTATCCATGTATGTGTTCCCTGATGCCGGGGTTACAGTCCCATGACCGGATTCAATATTCAATGTATATTGGTTAAGGTTGGCTCCGGCCAGCCATTTGGGTTGTCCGTGTTCATAAGCGCCAATATCAATGGCTGAACCGGACATAGGATCGTTATGCGCGGGCACTGTTGCGCCATCCCTGCTGTAATCATCTATGGTTGTTCCCTGGTCTATGCAATTGGTTGATGAAGAGGATAATTGTAGATCATCCGGATAACTGACAAAATGAGGGTCTTCTTCCAATAAGTTATTGGACTTTTCAGCAACATCATAGGTTGAATTATTAATGGCTCTATAATTTGCTTCGGCCGGAGGAGTGTTAATCCAGGCGATATTGTTTTTCATGACTACCCCGTTTTTATCTGTTCCACCACTAAAATTAAAGGGCCCGCTAATGAAACCACCAGATATATTTTTGCATATTAGGGTATTATTATAAATAATATGATTCATGGACCCTGCATCATCACCATTTAAATGCATAGTACTCCATGCATGATATACAACATTATGATCAATAATTGTATTCTTCGTATAATCAAAATAAATGCCCGTATTAATGTATCCTATACGTGCATGATGGAAGATATTATGGTCTATTCTTAAAAATTTTTTATTTCCTGCTCCATAAATTCCACCAATGTCATTATCCTGGATTCCATAATCATATATTAGATTGTGGTGTATACGGGTGATTTGATTATGCAGATCGGAATTGCAAATATTTCTTGCTAATAAACCATGCCGTCCACATCTTTGAATTGTATTGTAATGCACTTCATGATCATAGGAATGCGTACCACTTTGTCCGAATCCTATTCCTGCATATCCCCGTGCATAAAAATTCACATCCTCAATTACATTGTTAAAGATTTCATGCCGTTCTCCAAGGCATGATATGCCATTATTGCAAGCATATTTTATTTGACAATTTTTCACCACATGATCTGTTCCTCCCAGGACAATCCCGCTTTGTTGTCCCCATTGCATACTAAAATGGCCTTCCTGGTTTAATGAAAAATCGGGATAACGGATATAAAGGTCATCCATTATACAATGATGGCTTGAAGCCATAAAGCCTTCTCCTCTCCAGGGATACCTTGTATCACCATTCTGATCATACCCTTGTCCATCTCCTCCGGCTTCATCATCTGTTGTGATCGTACATGCAAAGAGGCTAAACCCTCTTACTTCAATATAACTCTTATCACTTAGATTAAATGCAAACTCGCGTTTTTTTGCTTCTACCGTATGTCCAGAAGGATTGTCTTCATCGGGGGTTATGACATATAACCTTCCGGCGCTTTCATCATGATACCATTCACCTCCAACATCCATCAAATCATATGCATTGAAAATAAAATACCTCGACACATCTGAATAATCACTTTCTCCATCTTCCGCCGAACCATTATATGTTTCGAATGTTATGTTAGACCCGGATACATCAGTTACTCTTCCGGTAAAGCACCATGTCCATTTTCCGGTATCAGGATAATAAAATATTTCAGCTCCTGTATAATCTAATGATCCGGGCACATCATCATCTGTTAATGTACCGGTATAAACATTCCCTGAAGGGCCTGTACGGGATGCAGAGGTAGTGAGTGCCCGTTCATTTCCATAAGGCAGGGTGCTTGTCACATTTGGCCAACGGGCAAGGTGAATCATGGTCTCATTTACAAAAACCTGGCCGGTTTGTCCATGGCTATCATCCACAAAATCGGCAGCCATACTGGCATAATAAATATTTCCTTCATGGTGTGTCCATCCTGTTATTTCTTCGGCACCGGAAATGGTTACATCATCACTGCCATATACCTGGAATACGATGGGGTTGCCAGCCGAACCTGAATTGGCAGGTATAACGGTTTCACGATATGTACCTGATTTCACGAATACCGTGTCCCCCTCATCTGCTACATCAGCACCTTTTTGAACGGTTTCAAAGGGTAGTGCCTCTGTTCCTGGGTTAGAATTTGAAGCATTGGGGTCATTTTTAGCAACATAATAGTTTGTTGCAAAAGCAGCATGTGTCATTATCATTAAAGACAAGCACAAAAGATAAAAATGTTTCATGATTAGTTAGTTAGTTGTTAGTTTAGTTAATAGTCTATTAACCTAATAATAGCAATAAATCAATTATTACCAACCCAAAAGGTTAATATCAAAATAAAATTCTTGTCAGGAAAAAATGTGTGTAGAAAAAAATCATACTTACACCGAATGCAAATGCATTAAATATGAATACTTCATG
>CAZJWE010000223.1:0-5365 GCA_964549265.1 uncultured Bacteroidales bacterium
GATTTTTATGATCCCAATGATTTACGCATAATCCACCCGAATCTTAATATGATCCGAAAATTGATTTGATGATTCGTTTAGTCGTTGAATGGTTGAATGGTTGAATGGTTGTGCATGTGGCTTGGGGTTGAGTGTATTCTGCACATATACACCTTATTTACTTTCAGCTCTGCTCAGGATATTTGATTCTTGCGTGATGAATCTTTCTCAATTTCATTTTGAATATCCCTTTGAGCATTGAGATGTCTTTAAAGGTAATATTGGCATCATGAAACTGATCCTGCTTGACCTGGTATTCAATAATTTCATCAACAAGTTGGTTAATGATCTTTTCTGTGGGCTCTTTATAGCTTCTGGAAGCGGCTTCAACAGCATCGGCCATCATGAGCACTGCTGTTTCTTTTGAAAAAGGAGAAGGCCCGGGATATGTAAATTTAGAAGCATCCACTTCTTTTTCAGGGTATTTTGTAAGATATGATTTGTAAAAATATTGTACTGTTGATGTTCCGTGATGTGTCCGGATGAAATCAATGATCGGGGCCGGCAATTTATTTTTTTGTGCTAAATTGACTCCTTTAATCACATGGTCAATAATGATCTTGGCGCTTTCATCAAATTCAAGTGCATCATGCGGATTCTTTCCTGCCTCCAGGTTCTCAATATAATAACTTGGTTTTTCGATTTTCCCTATGTCGTGATACAAAGCACCAGCCCTGGCTAAAAGCGAGTTTCCTCCGATATGGTATATGGCTTCTTCGGCCAGGTTTGCTACTTGTATAGAATGTTGAAACGTTCCGGGCGCTTTTTCGGCCATGAGTCTCAATAAAGGCTGGTTAGTATCGGATAATTCGATTAATGTGGCATCTGAAATAAAGCCAAATAATTTTTCAAATATATATATTAATGGAAATGATGTTAAGATCAACAATCCATTAATCCCAAACCATAAATAGTCTTTCCAGTGAATGTTTATTAAATTGGCTTCCTTTATAATAGAAATTCCAAAATACACCACGCCATAGATCAAAAACACAAGGGCAGCAGCAAGGAATAGTTTTCCCCTGCGATATAAATTGGTTAGACTAAAAATGGCAACAATCCCTGCTGAAAAATTCATGAACACGAATTCAAAGCTATTGGGAGCATTAAACCCCACCACCAGGATGGTGACAATGTGAATAAATAATGCCAGCCGTGCATCATAAAAAGTCCTGATAATGATCGGAAGTAATGCAAACGGAACGATATAAAGGCTGATATCACTAAACCGGACCAACAGGCTCGATACAGCAATAAAGAACAATACAAGGAATAACATGAAGGTTGTCTTTAAGCTGTCTTCTAATATTTCTCTCCTGAAATTCCATAAAAACAAAAACAACATCAACATAGAAACGAATACAAAAATGACCTGCCCAATTAAAATCAGCACATTTGATGTCCCTACACGTTCCTGGTAACTTTTTTTCAATGATTGCAGAATCCTGTACTTATCTCCTTTTACCACATCCCCTTTGGAAATAATCCGCTGCCCTTTCTGAACCATTCCTTTGGTTATTGACACGTTGTCCAGCGCATTGTTCTTGACTTTTTGTGTGTTTTCTTTGTCATATTTTAAATTGGCGCGCAAAAACTGGTTATAATCAATGGTGTGGATATAAGGCCATAACTCTTCTTTGTATCTTTCAGAAATGCTGTCTTGCAAACGCTGCACACGCTTTTTTACAAATTTATATGCTTGCTTATGGGTTAAAACCTCTGTTAACTTGTACTTGCTGTTTTTTTCATTATAACTGACATATACAGTATAAATGCTGTCGCTTCCTATCAGCGCGTCATTAACATCCACTTTTTCGATGATTCCTTTATTATATACAAACGACAATATATTTTGGATGTAATCAGCGCTTTCAGTTTTTATATTGGCCAGTCGTTTTCGCCGGTAGTAATTCAGTTCGGTGATTGTATCAACATTCCATTGTGTACGGAGATATTCATTCCATTTATTGTTAAACTGTTTCTCAAATTCCTGTATTTCTGATATCTGTACTTGTTTATTCATATTATAATAAGGACGCAGGTCTTGTAACACACTGTCTTTTTCTGCTTTAATATGTTCTTTTGATTTATAGATCGGAAAGTCAAAAGGAGCAATGAGGTTTTCGTGCATCCAGGGTTTTCCTTTTTGGAATTCATACTGGAATTTTGCCTGCCTGGGGATCAGGTATACAATCGCCACAACACTGATAATGAACAACAATGTCCGATATATCATCGAAAAATGGTCGCGTATATAGTGAAAAAATTTGTTCATCTGTTATGTATTATATTCGACAAATATATAAAATTCTAATTCAAATCATATTGATTTTATTCAGTGACTGTTTATTTAAGTCTGTTGTTTGAATCATTATTGAGTTAAATTGGCTTTTGCTCTTTCAGAGCAATGAGCTGGTAGTTTGTTTGAACAGGGCGTTGCCCTGTTTTGTAGCTTACGTACCGTTGGTGCAGGTCGTTTCATCTAACATTTAAGACTGCTACCGGATATCACTTCTGCTTTGCTTCATAAAGGGATGCTTATGCAGCCATGAATCCTTACCCTTCCAACACTACAAAGCCGTCATTGCAACGGCTTTGCCCGAAGCAATTTTTTAAAACCTTTTTAAAATGTTATTTTTTTGAGTTGTATTTTTTTATAATGTGGGACTATAAAGTTCAAATTCGAGGCGTGTGAGGGATATAAACCAGAGAATACTGGAGTATTTGAGAACCGAACATTAGTGAGCTCACGAACACATAAAAAAAATATTTTTTTTTATGTGCAACCTACACCCTAATACAAACCTCCTCCAACATCGCCATAATCTCTTTCCGCTTTTTAATCCCAAACGTAAGGTGTTGATCCCCTTTAAGCATGATTTTAATTCCATGCTTAACATAATTGGCCGATACAATATTATTAACATTCACAATAAAACTCCTGTGAATGCGGATGAATTGATAAGGCGGCAATAATATACCCACTTCTTTTAATTTCCTGGAAATAAAAATTGAATTATCCGAATCTGCAAACACCACTTTGGTATAATTTCCTTCAAATTCTAAATAAAAACAGTTACCGGAAAATGTCCTGAGTTTTTTTATTTTTACAGTCAATATTTTAGTAAAAAAAAGATAAACAAAAAATAATGAAAATCTTAAGCAACATAAAATATGTTATTAAACATATAAAATATCATATCATTTTCATTATCATATTTTCTTCTGTTTTATTCATCAATATTAACAAAACCCATGATTGGGGAGGTGATTTTGCAATGTATTTAACCCAGGCAAAAAACATTGTGGAAGGGAATCCTCAAACAGATAACGGATATCTTTACAATCCGGATAATCCCATGAATGGCCCAAAAGTATATCCTGTTGGATTTCCTTTATTGCTTTCACCTGTGTATGCATTATTCGGATTGTCTATTAAACCATATATAATTTATAATTCATTTTTTTTATTTCTTTTTTCCTTCTTGGTTTATTTTTTCTTTAAACAAAAGCATTCATCGCTGATTTCAGGGATCATGGTTCTTATTATCCTCTTTAATCCCTGGACATTAACATTTAAAATGGAAATTGTCACTGAAATTTCTTTTTCTTTCTTTTTCATGCTGTCTGTTTTTCTTTTGTATAAGCGGAAGTTTCTTTGGGCAGGAATTTTTGCAGCTTATTGTATCATGATTAGAAGTATGGGATACAGCCTGGTCATTGGGGCTGTAGTCTATTTTATCTATCTTAACATAAACCCTAAAAAAAACTTACAACAGACGATCAATTGGAAATACATATTTATGTTCTGTTTAATAGCACTTACCATACCTTATCTGATAAATAATATTATATTCAACATACCAGCAGCTTCATCTCTTTATAAAAACAATTTTTCATCGGATCATTTATTCTTTGTCTTCACAGAAAACCTCAATCATTATATCCTTTTAACGCAAACTTTCTTCTACAAATACCAACGATATTTTGGCTTTTTATCTACTGCTACTGCAATATTTTTTGTTGCATTGGCAATGCTTGGTTTTTTTATCCGAGTATTCAAAAAATTAACTATCTATGATTTTGTTTTTCTTGTTTATCTGGGTGTGCTATTAATTTATCCATACAGAAAATCAGGATTCAGGTTTTTACTTCCGGTAGCCCCTTTTTTAATGTTATATGCCTTAGAAGGCTTTAAAAATATTCGCTGGCCATTTGCATTCAATAGTTATAACAAAAAGATGGTTGCTATGGTTATTTCATTGATCATCGTGTTGCAGTATTACAAACCGGTTTCTTCAATCATTCAAAATCAATCTCCTTTAAAAGGGCCCCAAGAACAAACTTCGAAAGAAGCTTTTCAATTTATTCAAAACAGGTTACCTAAGAATGCTATTGTTCATTTTTCCAAACCCAGGGTACTATCTTTATACACAGGTGTTAAAAGCTATGTATCAAACAAAGACCAAACCGTTGGGGGATTTAAGAATAAATTAGATGAATTTGGAACAAGTCACATTATTACACATAACGATTTATACAGAAAACCGGTTCATGAATTTATTTCACAAAATCCCGAATCGGTTGAACTTATTTGGGACAATCAGAAATTTAAGATTTTTCGTTTAAAATATCCAAAATCACAACCTACACCCTAATACAAACCTCCTCCAACATCTTCATGATCTCTTTCCGCTTTTTTATCCCAAACGTAAGGTGTTTATTCCCTTTTAACATAATTTCAATACCATGTTTTACATAATTGGCCGATACAATATTATTGACATTCACAATAAAACTCCTGTGAATGCGGATGAATTGATAAGGCGGCAATAATATACCCACTTCTTTTAATTTCCTGGAAATAAAAATTGAATTATCCGAATCTGCAAACACCACTTTGGTATAATTTCCTTCAGCTTCGAAATAAAGAATGTTTGTAAAATTAATGACATTGAACACATTGCCCTGCTTTGCGATGATATGCGACTTGTTTTCCATAAACCAAAATACGTTTTTAACAATTTAATTTTAAAAATCTTTCGCCTTCAGTACTATTCTACGCATAATCCTCAAATAAACGTCTTACATAAAACTAATTATCAACACAAATTATTAGGTTTTATGCATAAAATTTATTCACAATCAAGCAAAAGGATCAATAAGAAAAAACCTCTATCTAAAAGACGGGCAAGTGTTAAAAAGGTTCCCGAAAACCTTGCAATTTCTTTAAAAAAATTAAACCATACAACGTACCCAATTATATTAATTTAATAATGAAATAATTAATAAGACGTACATAATATTAATTTTTTGTTAAATAATC
>CAZJWE010000224.1:0-5289 GCA_964549265.1 uncultured Bacteroidales bacterium
TATGTAAACGGCATCATTCATGCCCAAAAAGTGAAAGTTGCCAATAGTGAGTGGTGGGATGCTGTATTTCATAAAGACTATGAATTAATGTCATTAAAAGACCTGGAAACATTCGTGCGCACACATAAACATTTACCGGATATCCCTGCAGAGGAAGAAATACAGGACAATGGTGTGGATTTAAGCACGATGGTACCGCAGTTGTTGAAAAAAATTGAAGAACTCACACTTTATACCATCGAACAAGAGAAAAAAATTGAAGCGCTAAAAAACAAACAACACAATGCACAGCAACATAAACTGGAACAACTGGAACAAAAAATAGAAGAATTGGAAAATACCTTAAAAAAAATAAACCAATGAAAAATTCATCCAAAACGAAACAAAAACCGAATAAATGGCAAATACCAGTGAAAAGTGCGCACAAATATATAATAGCATTGATTTTATTATTCACATTCGGCAAATTGTCTTTAAATGCACAACAGGATACAACAAAAAATGAAAAAGAAAAACAAAGCGATTTGAGATTCAACATGAATACAGAGGCAATCAGGCTTTCTTTTATATATAACTGGGATAAATAAATGATTAAATAAAAAACTAAAAATGATGAACCGAGCCAGGACAATTTTTTTGACACACACCAGCATGATTATTAAAATCTATTTAGATTATACAAAGTCAACAAATTAAACTCATGGCGAGCTCCATATGCCTATTAAAAATTATAAAAAGAATGAAAAAACTATTATTAACAACAGTGTATTTATGTATCTCATTAATCATATGTGCACAAGGACAAATTAAACTGGTTCCTGTTGATTACAATGAGCAGGACAACCATGTTAAAAGATTAAAAACTTCAATAAAGCCTGGCCCGAATGACAGGATTGAATTTTCCAAGAATAAGGAAAATGTTGTTCTTGTTGATCATATTGAGGGTATGGGACTGAAAGGGTATAACAAGATTGTTAAACTGTATGACAAGTCAGGCCGGTTACTGGCAGCATCAGATTCATTGGATTTATATGACTGGGAGGTAAAACCGTTGGGAGATGATGAAACCGTTTTGGTTATTTTTCCGGCAGGTACGGCCAGAGAGGCTGTTGTCAGAACGTTTAAAAACATCAATGGAACCTTAAAAGAAACAAAGGTGTTTTCACAAGAAACAGCATCCTTTTCTTTAGATATTACTTATAATGGAGATTATTATATATGCGGTTTATCATCTTCACAAATTAAGGGCGGTAATTCCCATATCTTTTTTTTTAATAATTCAGGAAATATTTTATGGAAAACAAATGTTAATGCACCAATTCTTTATAGTCTAAAAATCTCAAATAACTATATAATATTTACAACAAAAGCATATGATAATGATAAACAAAATAATATTTATATGCTTGATTATCAAGGAAATATTATACTTAAAAACAAGTTAGATAGTGAGAAAGGTAATTATGAAATTGAATTATCCGACTATAATAAAGATCAATTTATTGCCATTGCTACTTTAAAACATATATATCTTTTTGATACTCGTGAAAAAAAACTGGTTAATGAGCTTAAAACAGAAACACAATACGTGAATTCATATAAAATAGACCAACATGGTACCATTATTTGCACGGGCATTCAAAAAGAATTTTTACGTGAACAGAAAAAATACAATTACTATAATAAAGAGCTATTTATAAAAAAAATTGGAAGTACACCTCAGAAAAAAATGATCGAAATGGAAGGTGAACCTGAAACAGTAAAAGACAAGGACAAAATGATATTGAAAATGAATAAAAATCGTAAACACAATAATTATTATGAAATTCAATATAATGAATAAAAAATGGTATTTTATTGGTCTATTGTTTATAAATTCTATCGTATTTGCTTATGACTGGCCTTTTGAAAATGGTCAGCAACAGCATCAAATAAATGGAACGTTTGGAGAACTAAGAAGAGGTACAACAGATCATTTTCACAATGGAGTAGATATACAAGCGGGAAGTGGAACTCCTGTTTATGCTATAGAAAGTGGTACCGCATACCTTTCTACTTTTGGAGTAAACATTGGTCATTATCGATATTATCATATGAATAATCTAACAATGGAAGATCAAGATTATATCCATGCGGGAGAAGTAATAGGTTATACTGATGATTATAATCATTTACATTTTATAGAATCTGAAATCGTAATTGAATTTATTGGAGATATCCCCAATAATCAATCTACAAACCCTTTACGTAATGGAGGACTAGATCCCTTTCTAGATAATGGGGATCCTAATATACACGAAATAGATATATACAGGCAGGGAACTAATAATACCATTACCGAAACGATTATATATGGACAGTTAGATTTTTCTGTTTATGCAGATGATCCCGGTGTTACAACAACAGGAGCTGCAAATAACGCCAGTCATTGTGGGATATATGATATTACCATTGCTTTTTTTGATGCAAATCTAAATACTATTGGCAATGAGATCAATTATATTATGTTTGATGAATTACCAGACAATACTGAAATTGCATGGGCTTATACAAATGGTGCCAATACAGGTGTAAATATATACTGGGCTACAAATGACCCGTTTAATATGCCTTACAATAAATACTGGAATACACGCCAACAAAGCGAGGGGGCATATAATGCAAGTGCATCATGTATAGAAGAGGCCATGTATCCTGATGGAGATTACACCATTTCAATTGAAGTAACAGATATTGCAAACAATGCGGATGTAAATAATTTAACCCGTACCATTGACAATTTCCTCCCTTACATAAAAAAAGTTGTTGTCAGGGAAACCAACAGTACAGGAGCTTTGATTTATGAAGGGGAATGGACATGGAATAGTGCTTCGCTTTCGTTTGCAAGCCAAACGCCCAATGATGTAAGTGAAGAAACAAGCCTGTGGATTAAAGCATATACAAGTGAACCCATGCAAAACCTTGAACTCACAGCTTTTGGTACCACAACAAACAATACAGTAGCTGAGTCGGGTACCAATCAAACAGAATGGGTTTTTAACATTTCATCAGGCCAGGTAACCGAAGGAACACAAACCCTTACATTTACAACCAATAGTTTAGACCTGGCCGACAATGGGCTGGAAGGATTCGGTTCTTCGGCAACCAGCATGTCCGGCTCCAGCATACCAAAACGGCAAGACGACGGGACATGGTCTCCTGCAGCTTCACAAAACAATGATACGCGTCATGAAATTTCTGTTTCACCTAAAGTGGATATCTCCGCCGGCTTCACTTACACCATTTCCGGTTTGACCGTCGGCTTCACGGACAATTCAACGGGTGACCCTACTTCCTGGCACTGGAATTTTGGTGACGGCGAAACTTCATCAGAACAAAATCCTGTCCATACTTATGATATTGCAGGAGATTATGATGTAACACTGACCATTGGTAAAGACAATACCACTGATGAGATTACACAAACTATATCCATCTCACAGGAGCTTAAAGCTCAATTTTCAATGGACCCTACTTCTGGCAATGCACCATTGAATGTAACTTTTTACAATAGTTCAACAGGTTCACCTGATTCATATGAGTGGGATTTTGGTGATGGCACTACTTCAACAGATGCCAGCCCTACCCACACCTTTTCTACAGCAGGTGATTATACTGTAACATTGACTGTGGAAAAAGAAGGAAATACAGATGAAACATCCAAAATGATCCATGTATATTCTTCAACTACCCAAACCTATACAGTGCAGGCAGAGGTAATCAGTTCAGAAGACCGGAGCGCGGTTTCTGGCGCAAAAGTCACCTTTACTCCGGGAAATCCGGGCAGCTATGACAGCAAAACCTTGTATACCAACGACCTCGGTGAATTTAAATGTGTATTGTCAGCCGGTTGGCAGGGAAGCATCACGGTAGAAAAAGACGGGTTCCAGGACTATACACGAACGTCATTCGGGCCTCTCGAAAAAGATGAGAACCTCAGCTATATCACATTATGGGCGGAGGGAGATCCTTATATAAATTATAAAATTTTAAGTACTAATAGTTATAAGTTCACAGCAAAGCTTGGAGCACCTATATTAGATTATGAACATGACTGGTATGTTGATGGAGCATTTTACAGTTCTACAGTCAGTAACCAATTCACAGAAGGTTTTACCAATGGCATGCACACGGTATGTGCAGAAACTACACAAGGAGGCACAACCTATAGGGCTTGTGTAGATATTAATGTAGAAAATTCTACAAGTTGTAACTGTATATTTGAAGATACAAAAATAGAAGCTAATTTTTCTATTGAAAGCAACTGTAATGTGTTTCCTTTATATAGCAATATTAAATTTATTGATCAAACTATATATGATCAAGATTGTGCACCAAATACTTGGGTGTGGAATTTTGATTCATGGAATGATCGTTGTACAGGATGGCAAAAAACATTTGGTGGCTGTGATCACGAATGCAATTGGGATAAGGTAATGAAGAACGTAGGTTTTGAACATGATTATGATGAATATCAAAGAGAAATAACACACGATTACAATACCAAAGGTTATAAAGTTGTGAAATTTGATGTATCTTTTTATTGCTCTAAAGAGCATCCATGTAAAGCTAATAAGGATATTAAAAGAGACATAGAATATAAAGGAATAAATATTGTAGATTGCAATGGTGAAATCACATCAGGGAATTGGGATGATGCGACATTGGATTTATGGATAAAAAATGAATATAGTATTTATAACTTTTATGCTGGTACATTCACTCTTGATGAAGGTGTGTTTAGGCTTGACGGTCTAATTTCACATGAACATCCAATGAGCGTCAACAAAGTTAAATTGACTTCTTGCAATGAAATAGTGCTTGAACCGGGTTTTGAAGTGGAACCAGTAGGAGATAATTATCTTGTACTGGACGCATCAAACCCATGCTTAACACGGAATGGCACAAAAAAACTAAAAAATAAACAAGACGAGCAGATTATTCATGAACCAAAAAATGAAGAAAATGACTTTTCAATTGCTAATGAAAAACAAGAGCAGGAAGATATTTTTATTTTTCCGAACCCCAATACCGGTGTATTTACATTAAATATACAAAGTAATTACATAAGCCAAAGCAAAATCGAGCTGTATTCCAATGATGGTAAATTATTGATGACAAAAACACAACTTTCAGGGACCATGCAAATGGAAATCATTAATGAGCCGCGGGGGGTGTATTTCATTAAACTCATTACCCCTGAGCATGTCATTACAAAAAAAATAATATGTTATTAATTCGGAATATTTT
>CAZJWE010000225.1:0-5286 GCA_964549265.1 uncultured Bacteroidales bacterium
TTTTGGGGCAAGCGTAACGAAGTTAGCGGACATGATGGAACAAACACTATTTAGTCTTACTTTATAATGCAAAGTTAGATATTTTATTTTGCATAATGGTTTAGATAATTTTTGAATAAAAAAATATTGCATGGTATAAACTTACTGTATCAAACATTTTAAACATTAAGGGGACTTCTAATAATTCCTTTCTTTCAAAAAACAAATATAATGAATAAGATGCAAGGCATAAATTTTTCTGAATAGCCTTAGCTATTTAGAAAAATTTTAACGCTGTCAGATTATTTATAATATTATATAATTGTTTTGATTTTTTTATAGTATATTTAAGACAATAGACGAACTTAATAATACATTGAACACAACTAGCAACGAAGTGATGATTGAAGAGAACAAAATTTCTTTAAAAAACTATTTAAAACAGTATTTTGGATTTGACAGATTTAAGGGCAATCAGGAAGAGATTATTCTAAGTTTGCTCGAGGGGAATGATGTATTTGTTTTACTGCCTACAGGAGGCGGAAAGTCTTTGTGCTACCAAATGCCGGCATTGTTAACCAACAAAGGCCCCGGCATTATCATTTCGCCACTCATTGCGCTTATGAAAAATCAGGTAGACATGATGCGGAACTACAATGATGATGGCTCCATTGCACATCATTTAAATTCTTCATTATCTAAATCTGCTATTGAAAAAGTAAAAAGCGATGTACTGAATAATAAAACAAAATTACTGTATGTAGCTCCTGAGTCTCTTACAAAAGAAGAAAATATCAACTTTTTTAAAAAGGTTAATGTTTCTTTTTATGCAATAGATGAAGCACATTGTATTTCTGAATGGGGTCATGATTTCAGGCCTGTTTACAGGGAAATAAGGCCCATCATAAATAAAATTGGAAGGGCCCCTATTATTGCTTTAACGGCAACGGCCACTCCAAAAGTGCAAGACGACATTTTGAAAAACCTTGGCATACAAAATGCAAAAATATTTAAGTCGTCGTTTAACCGTTCCAATTTATATTATGAAGTCCGCCCAAAAGTTAGTATTAATAAACAAATCATTCAGTTTATTAAAAGGAACCAGGGAAAATCCGGTATCATCTATTGTCTGAGCCGGAAAAAAGTAGAAGAATTGGCTGAAGTATTGCAGATTAACGGCATTAAAGCACTTCCTTATCATGCCGGAATGGAATCCAAGGTAAGAACCCTAACACAGGATAAGTTTTTAAGAGAAGACATTGACGTTATCATTGCAACCATTGCTTTTGGAATGGGAATTGACAAACCGGATATCCGGTATATCATTCATCATGATATTCCTAAAAGCCTTGAAGGGTATTACCAGGAGACGGGGCGTGCAGGAAGAGACGGAGGAGAAGGTAAATGTGTGACGTTTTACAGTTATAATGATATCCAAAAACTTGAAAAATTAATGCAGGGCAAACCCATTTCGGAACAGGAAATAGGAAAGCAACTGATAATGGAAACAGTTGCCTATGCTGAATCTCCTGTTTGCAGAAGAAAACACCTGCTTCATTATTTTGGAGAATTATATGAAGAAGAAAATTGCCATCATTGTGATAATTGTCTTAATCCCCAAAAACAATTTGAAGGCAAAGAGTATATCATCAAAGTCATTGAAACGATTTTTTTACTAAAAGAAAAATTTAAGATTGACCATATTGCAAACATTCTTGCAGGAAACCAAACCAATGCCATTAAATTATATAAACATCATAACCTTGATATTTTTGGTGATAATGATAAGGATGCAGATTTTTGGAATTCCATCATCCGTCAGGCTTTAATTGCTCAATTATTAAAAAAGGAAATTGAAAATTACGGACTTTTAAAAATCACTGATAAAGGCCGGAAATATTTAAAGAATCCTTATCCGTTTCCAATCACCGAAGACCGGAAAACACAGGATGATGAAGATGATATTGAAGTAACAGGAGCACATAAAACAGGTGGTGTTGATACAGAATTGATCAATATTTTAAAAGACCTGAGAAAAAAAGTTGCTAAAAAAAATAACCTGCCTCCTTTTGTGATCTTTCAGGATTTCTCTCTTGATGATATGGCCATTCAATATCCTACAAGCCTTGACGAACTACAAAAAATAACCGGTGTTGGAGAAGGAAAAGCCAATAAATACGGACAAGAGTTTGTTGACCTGATTAAGCAATATGTTGAAGAAAAAGAGATCATCAGGCCACAGGAAATGATTGTAAAATCTGTCATCAATAAATCAGGATTAAAAGTATACATCATTCAAAGCATTGACAGGAAATTGCCGCTTGAAGATATTGCCGAAGCAAAAAATCTTTCATTGAATGAATTATTAAATCATATAGAAGCAATTGTCAAATCTGGCACAAAAATAGACATTGATTATTACATCAATCAAAAAGTAGATGATGATAAACAAGAAGATATTTTTGAGTATTTCAGAGAAGATGCGGAAACAGAATCTATCCAGGAGGCCCTTTCGGAATTGGGAGAAGATGAATATTCTGAAGAAGACATCCGCCTGATGCGTATTAAATTTCTTTCTGAAATGGGCAACTAAACCAAACCCAGAAACGATACAACTCACAATGATGTGTATATTATTGAATGACAACGAATAACTAAATTCTAATTAAATAAAAATTAACTAAATGAAGCAGGTTAAAGAGACAGTAGATTTTTTAAAAAACAAAGGACTATACCAACCGGAGATAGGGATCATCTTAGGTACAGGACTGGGCAAACTTGTTGATGAAATCACCATTGAACAATCCATTGAATATCCTGATATTCCAAATTTTCCGGTTTCTACTGTAGAATCGCATCACGGAAAATTGATATACGGGACATTAAAAGGGAAAACAGTGATTGCCATGCAGGGCCGTTTTCATTATTATGAGGGGTATTCATTACACCAAATCGGTTTTCCAATCCGCGTAATGAAAACACTTGGCATCAAACACTTACTAATATCGAATGCCGGAGGAGCCATGAATCCTGACTACCAAAAAGGAGAACTGATGCTCATTGATGACCACATCAATCTTTTGCCTGACAATCCACTTCGTGGGCCAAACGACGAAGCATTCGGCCCCAGGTTTCCGGATATGTCTGCTCCTTATTCAAAAGAAATGAATGATAATCTGAAAAAAATTGCCGTGCAGGAAAATATTACTCTTCATGAAGGAGTTTATGCTGCTGTTCCCGGACCAAACCTTGAAACAAGGGCAGAATACCGGTATTTAAGAATGATCGGGGCAGATGTAGTAGGCATGTCAACGGTACCTGAAGTCATTGTTGCCAATCATATGTGCCTGCCTTGTGCAGCCATTTCGGTATTGACAGACGAATGCGACCCCGATAATCTGGAACCTGTTGACATACAGGAAATCATTAAAATAGCCGGCGAAGCAGAGCAACATCTGATTAAATTATTTTTAAGGCTTGTGGAGCAGATGTAGGAAATGCCTTTCTTCAATTTGACTATTTTCTTCCATAATTTTCAATGTACATATTATCTCGCTGCCACACTTAACGTAAGAACGCCTTTCGCTAATCAGTGTATGAAAGGATGTCCTATTGAAGAATTACTCTATGCCAATAATTCTTCAATATCTTGTTTTGATAAATTGCTTACAAATCCTTTATCTGTTGATATCAAATCATTGGCTATTTCCTGTTTTTTTTGTTGAAGTTGTACAATTTTCTCTTCAATGGTATCTTTGCATACCATCTTGTAGGCAAATACATGTTTTTCCTGTCCAATGCGGTGTGTGCGATCTATTGCCTGTGCTTCCACTGCCGGATTCCACCAAGGATCTGTTATATATACATAATCGGCTTTTGTAAGGTTTAATCCTAAACCTCCAGCTTTAATACTTAACAAAAACACCCGGCATGATCGGTTATTTTGAAATGTATGCACCTCCGCCTGTCGGTTTTTAGTCTGTCCGTCAAGGTAAGCGTATTTAATCTTTTCTTTATCCAGTTTGTTCCTGATTAAATGAAGCATCCCTATGAATTGAGAAAAAACCAGCACCTTATGTTTTCCTGTTTTGTTAAGGATATGCCTTACCAGTTCTTCAACTTTTACCGAATCATTGCCATAATCTTCCCTGGTGTTTAGTAATGCAGGGCTGTCGCATATCTGACGAAGTTTTAACAGGCCTTCAAGAATGTTAAACCGGGCTTTTTCCATGCCTTCTTCGTCAATCTTGGATAATAACTGTTTTCTGATATCTTCTTTAAAGTGTTCGTAAACTTTTCTTTGGTGTTCATCCATTTCGCAAAACAGCGTTGTTTCTGTTTTTTCAGGGAGCTCTTTCGCTACATCTTCCTTTTTACGTCGAAGAATAAATGGGCGAATCATTCTTGACAATTGGTGTGCCTGATTCTTATCTTTTTGTTTATCAATGGCATTAGAAAACTCTTTTTTAAAGAAATGAAGACTTCCCAGATACCCGGGATTAAGGTATTGCATTTGAGCAAACAGTTCCAGCGTGTTATTTTCAATAGGTGTTCCAGTAAGCGATAGCCGTATATTGGCATTGAGCAACCTCACAGCTTTAAACCTTAACGATGAAGGGTTTTTAATGGCCTGTGACTCGTCGAGAATGACAAGATTAAAATGAAATTGCCGCATAAAGTCAATATCGTTTGTCAATGTCCCATATGTTGTCAGAATCAGGTCATATCTCTTCCATGTTTTTGTTTGGGTATCTCTTCCTTGCCCCCAATGAAGATTTACCCGCAAATCAGCACAAAACTTTTCAATTTCTGATTGCCAGTTAAAAAGCAATGTAGTAGGGGCAACAACCAGAGAGACATGTTTTTTTCGTTTGTCCTTTTGTTTCATGTGCATAATTAAAGCCAGTACCTGAATTGTTTTCCCAAGCCCCATATCATCAGCTAAACATCCACCCCATCCGAATTCACAGAGAAAATTCAGCCAGTTCAAGCCCTCTTGTTGGTAATGCCTTAATGTGGCTTTCAGGCCTTCGGGTGGTTTTACATGTTCCAATTTTTGAAAATCATTCAGCTTTTTTTTCTTTTCAAGAATTTCTTTTCGCTGGTTTTTGTCATCAAGTTGTTTGTATAAATCTTCTACCAATAAAAAATGAAGATTTGATAACTTAAGAGTATCATCATTTTCTAATTTACCAAATTTTATTGCTGTTAGCCATTTATTAATCCATTCATCAGGCAAAATCCCCGTTGACCCATCGTCTAATTTAACAGCCTTTTGCTTATTTAATATTGATTTGCGGATTTCTT
>CAZJWE010000226.1:0-5282 GCA_964549265.1 uncultured Bacteroidales bacterium
CTGCGCATACCGGGCCGTTATTGCTGGCTGTGGCACTCGGACGACTGTTGACTGTTACGATAATATTATCTGTAGCTGTACAATTATTCCCGTCCTCTACTGTCACTGTATACGTTGTTGTTTCGGTTGGTGAAACAGTTGGATTGGCTACATCTGAAGGGTTTGAACCTACAGACGCACTCCATGTGTAGTCCAGCGTGCCTGTGCCCCCGTTTCCTGTGGGGCTTCCGCCTATTTCAACAGATTCACCTTCACAAAGAGTGGTGTCTTTGCCTGCAGATGCAGTTAATTCGGTAGGTTCATCAATAGTAAATGTCGCTGAATCTTTACAGCCATCTGCATCGCTAACAACTACTTTATAATCACCTGCTGTCAGGCCGGTTTGACTGCCCTTGTCATCATTATCTGTGCCTGAGCCTCCGTTTAATGCTGTCCAGGTATAGGAGTAAGGTGATGTACCGTGGTCTACGGTCACATCTATTTCACCATCACTGCCACCATAGCAATCAACATCTGTGACGGTTGTATCGGTGATGAGGCTGTCGGGGCAACATTCAATGGCTACATTTACAGGTTCGATAGCAGGGCATTGGTCGCCTAATTTAATGTAATAGGTGCCTGATACAGTAACACTATCCGGGTTGCTCAAAGAAATCGAAGCTGAGGCATCTTCCCAATATGTAAAATTGGGATCCGCATCCATTTGCCATATTTCTATAAAGTTTAAATCACCGCCACTTCCGGTTGAAGATTGTATTACATCAATATATCCGTTTGTTACTGTTAAAGTAGGCGAAGAAGGTTGTGAATAAAATGTTACACCAGCACAAGGAGTGACTTCTTTATCATCGAATTCTACAATAGCATATTCATCAGCATTTATAGTTACATCATTGATTAATGTTGCTGTAGAGCCAGAAGAACCGTCTCTTACTTGTAATGTGTTATTATGTGCATTGAACAAAGCGTCACCCATAGAAGCAACAAATTTATAATCTCCGTTGGGAACATCTATTCTATATACTAATTGTCCGCCCCCGGAAATAGCAATCGTTTGGTCATATAATTCTTCTCCGCAAGGGCAGCTATTTCGATCATTTGAAGTCCCGTCAATATCATCTGTTTCTGTATATCCATGCCCTTGTGATTCGGTATAATCCGGAACATCACCATTTGATTCCTGAACAATCTTTATGTAGTCTGTCCCGGTTTCATTCGGAGTTTCTCTCGTGTAATCAGTTGCACCAAAAGCAAATGCTTTGTATAATGCAACACCTGATCCTCCTGTACTGCCATTGGTGACTGCCGTATCGGTTAAATCCACTGAAGGGCATGCAGGGTCAGGGTCGGTAATGATCAGTGTTGGTTGTTCTATAACCGTTACATTGACAGTATCTTCAGCTGTACATCCGTCAATATCTGTAATGGTTACGATATAATTTCCGTTATGAGCAGTGGTTGCAGAACCAATGGTTGGATTTCGGATGGATGATGATCCTCCATTGGGGAAATCCCATGACCAGGTATCTGCATCCCCTCCATTTTCGTTTAAGCTGATATTATCACCTTCACAAACAGTGTCTGTTGACGTTGTAGCATTTGCTGTTGGAGTGTTTATGGTTACTGTAACATTATCAGTGCTTTCGCACCCACTGGCATCTGTAACAGTAACTGTATATGTTCCGGCTGCTGATGTTCCGGCAGGGGTGATGACCGGGTTTTGTTCTGTTGATGAAAAACCATCCGGTCCGCTCCATTCCCATGATGTTGCATCGCCTCCGCTTTCTGTTAATTTCAATGAGTCTCCGTTGCATATAGGGGAATTGCTTCCGGCTGTAACATCAGGGTCTGTTACAGTAACATTAACAGCTGCTATATCTTCACAGGCACCGTCATTGATTTTAATATAATACGTCCCGTCCTGGGTTACTGAGTCGGGATTGCTGAGTGGTGTTGTAGCAGATGCATCTTCCCAATAAGTAAATGTAGGTGTTGCCCAAAGCTCTATCAACACCATGTCGCCACCAGAACCCGGAGAATTACTCCCCTGAATGACATCTATGTATCCATTTGTCACCGTCAGGGTTGGGGATTCGGGTTGGTTATTCATTGTGGCATCTGAACAAGATGCAGGAACATCTTTGTCATCAAATTTAACGACAGCATATTCTTTTGCGCCTAAAGACAGGTTATTAACCAATGTTTCGATGGTTCCTGATGCCCCGTCTCTTACTCTCAAGGTGTTTGAATGGCCGTTTGAAGCATCTCCCATAGCCGCGACAAATTTAAAAGAGCCATTGGGCACATCTATCCTGAATATCATCTCTCCGTTGCCACCCACAGCAATATTCTGGTCATACAATTCTTCATCACATTGATCGCGGTTATTAGGCGTGCCATCAATATCGCCTATATCTGTATATCCATGTCCCTGTGCTTCTGAATAATTAAAATTGTCTCCATTTTGAACAACTTTAATATAATTTTCTGTTTCATTCCTGATATTTGTAGTGTAATCATCTGTCCCAAAGGCATACGCTTTATACAAATAAGCGCCGTCACCTGTACTTCCTTCAGTAACTGCAGGGTCTGTTAAATCCACATAACATGCCGGATCAGGATCATTGATATTTAGAGTAGCCAATGAATCTAAACTAATGGTGAGCGATATTTCATGTGGTGCACTTTCACATATAGAGATGCTTGCCAGGTTTTGTGTAACCCAGAAGGTGTATGTGCCTGGTTCGGTTTCGCCGGTTGAATATGTTGTGGATGTACTGCTTTGGACAAGCGTTGATAAAGTAGAATCGCTGTACCAGTTAAATGTTGCTCCGCTTTCGCCGCTTACTGCAATATCTGGTACGGTTTGTCCTTTACATGCGAATTGATCATCGCCTGTGGGCTCATCTGGCCGGGGTAATGCTATTACTGTAATGGTATCCATGACCGGATCCACCTGGCAGCTATTGTATACACTTACAATATATTCATAAGTGCCCTCATCTCCTTCAGGGACTAAAATCGTTGGACAGCAGGTATCAGTTGCGTTTAAAAAGCCTTCTGCCGGGGGATCAGGCGTTCCTGACCATTGATAAGTCTCTGCCCCCATTCCTACTAATTCATATTCTTCACCCACACATATAGTAGCGGTGTCAAAATATGTTGAATCTTCATCTATTAATGCAGCATTCGCTTCAAATTCATCAAATCCCGCAAAATAGCCATACCGTGCAGCTTTACTATCTCCGTTAAGAAAACCAAGATGAAAGACAGATGTATAATTTATTACTCTAATTGGTTCATCTGTATTAACACTATCTTTATCAATTTCAATTCTGGCTTTAAGCCATGTACCACTATTAGTTGTATTTACAGGACTAAAATCTGATCCTTGAATCAGGTTTGGTTTTTCTACTCCATTTATAAATACCCTGAAATCATTTTCCGGAGTAGTGGATGTATTTTCCCGGAGCATGATATTTAACCATATTTGTGATATGTATCCTTTTGTTCCCTTGTTTGTTTGAGTTAAACCAACTACATTAGCACCGGTACATTGATCAATAGGAGGTAGTATAGCAGCTCCTCCCTCACCTGTTCCACTGACCTGGTAGGCATATACACTTGTGTCGGCTTCTATATAAATGTAGTCATTTCCGGTAGCATCAAAACAAAAGTTCGTGGTTTCTCCTTTATTTAAAGTAATACCACTTCCATTGTTGAATTCAATATATGTATTATTGGCAATGGCTGTTACAAAAACGCATTCATATTCATCAATTAAATCGCCCTTTATTGCAATATATTCTTTCCCGATTTTCTCTATTGGAACAGTTTGGTCAGCCAGCAGGTCAGGACTACCTCCATCAATTTTTTTATAATCATTGGCAACGGTAACGGCAATATCCTGATCAGATGTTATGTGGGAGCCTGCAAGTGTATGCATTGTCCCATTCGGAACATTTGTAATTTGCATTGAATAGGTTTGTCCGCGGTCGAGTGTTACATTAAAACTACTTCCGGCGGAATGCCCTATAATATCCCATGCAGGAGTTATGGTTACTGTTGTATTATTGGTTGTTGCCACAATTTCAACGGACTCTTTTGTAGTGGTATCATCATAGTCCCATTTATTTTGCTGAGATACATAAAATTCAGTGCCAAGTCCGGCAGTTCCTTTTAACGCGAGTATGTCTGAATTTGAAATAAACGTTCCTCCAAAGTCTTGGAATCCATCTACTTCGTAATATGCACTTATTTCAGCTGTTGATTCGATTAAAACACCTTTATTTAATACTGCATCAGGGATATCGTTTTCAATGGTATTCCTGTATGGTGTCAAATCATATCTGTAAACAGAATTTGCCGGCACACTAAAGTTGATAGGGGTGAACGAACCATCTGCCGGTATACTGATTGTTACATCAGCAGTTTCGTTTAATGTAGTTATTACCAGATTGATTGGTTCTTGATAAGGCACTATGTCCGGCGCTGCAAACCAGAATTCGGTATCTGCTGAATAAATATTTTGTCCAATGAAACAAAAAAATAATGCTGAGAAAAAGATAGATTTAATCGGTTTCATGATGCTTTTTGTTTTTAATTCTAAAAAATCAATTAAAGATTAACTTCAAATTTACATCAAGAAAGGCTGATTAATCAAATTTTCACACATCTAAATATTGAACATATATTACAAAACATTGTACATATGTTTCATGCTATTATATCGTTTTGATTTTTATTCATTTATGCGTTTTTATTCAATTTCTGAACATTTGTTGCATTTATTGCATGCATCACTTTTATTATCAGAAAATTATGATGCTTAAAAAGCTGCAAATAAAATCTAATTGTGGAATTCTAAATTTCTGTCAATTGGAAACATTTAGTTTAAAAAATAACATATTTTGAAATAGAACAGGGTAGGGTTTTGTTTCAATAATAAATAGTTTAATTATAAGTATATAACGAATTAATATGAATGTGCGGTATTAAATTTGTGACTAACAAGTACCTGTCTCTTATGTAACTATTTTTCCAAAGTTCAATTTATTTCTGTTGCTACGAACCGAGCCATGACAAAATTTTTGACATACACCCGAATGATTATTGAAAATCTATTTAGTTTACACAAAGTCAATAAATTAAACTCATGGCGAGCTCCATCTGACCATTAAAAAATAAAAAAATAAACAGATGAAAAATAAAATACTCAAAATGATTCTTTCCCGTAATGAAGTTGTTTTACTTTGGGAAAGTTTAAAACCCTTTTAAATGTT
>CAZJWE010000227.1:0-5242 GCA_964549265.1 uncultured Bacteroidales bacterium
TAAAACATAAAACTTAACATTAATTTAACATTAATTTAACAAAGAGAAAACATAAATTGTTTGATAAAAATATATTTTTGGTTTTTTTAAATTCATACTAATTATTAAAAATTAATTAAATGATAGAAAGTATTTACATTGGAATAATTGTCGTTTTATTTTTACTGGCTATTTCGGATTTGATTGTTGGTGTGAGTAATGATGCAGTAAACTTCTTAAATTCCTCAATTGGTTCAAAAGTTGCTTCTTTACGAACTATTATGATCATAGCAGGAATAGGGATCTTAGTAGGTGCAGCATTTTCAAATGGTATGATGGAAGTTGCACGAAAAGGCATATTTCATCCTGAAAAACTATATTTTTCTGAAATAATGATATTATTTCTGGCAGTAATGCTAACAGATATCATTTTATTAGATATATTCAACACATTTGGTTTGCCTACATCAACAACCGTCTCTATTGTTTTCGAGCTTATAGGTGCTACTGTTGGTATTGCATTACTAAAAACATTTGGTACTGATGCCGATATATCAAGTTTTATAAATACTTCTAAGGCACTTGAAATTATTTCTGGAATTTTGCTTTCAATTGTCATTGCATTTACAATGGGAGCACTCGTTCAATATATAACAAGGATCATTTTTACATTTAATTTTCAAAAAACATATAAATATTTTGGTTCTGTTTTTGGAGGAATAGCTATCACTGCTATTACTTATTTTCTAATCATAAAAGGCGCCAAAGGTTCGTCGTTTGTGAATGAAGGAATGCTTAGTTGGGTCAAAACCAATTCATTAAACATCATTATTATTAGCTTTGTGGTTTGGACTCTGATTTTACAAATATGTATATCATTTTTTAAAGCAAACATTTTCAAATTTATCGTATTAGTAGGCACATTCACCCTTGCTATGGCCTTTGCAGGAAATGACCTGGTAAACTTTATTGGTGTTCCATTAGCGGGTCTCGCATCATATAAAGCTTATGCTGCTCAAGAATTAGCTCCGGATGTTTTTCAAATGATAACTCTGACAAAAGCAGTAAAAACGCCAACTATTTTGTTATTAATAGCGGGATTAATCATGGCTGTCACACTATGGGTGTCTAAAAAAGCTAAATCTGTAACACAAACTGAAATCACTTTAGGCAGACAAGAAGAAGGCGAAGAACGCTTTCAAGCTTCTTATTTATCGCGAATTATCGTTAGAATTGTTTTTTATGCAGCTCAATTTTTTAAAAAAATAATCCCTCCATCATTGCAAAAGCATATATCCAAACGTTTTGATTCAAATGTAGATAAAACTTCTATACAATCTGGGGCTCACTTTGATGTTATAAGAGCTTCTGTTATTTTATTTGTAGCAAGTATTATTATTTCTTTTGCAACCTCATTAAAACTACCTCTTTCAACGACCTATGTAACGTTTATGGTTGCTATGGGAGCATCTTTGTCTGACAGAGCATGGGGAAGAGAAAGTGCAGTTTACCGTATAACAGGAGTTTTAACAGTGGTGGGAGGATGGTTTTTTACTGCATTTGCAGCATTTACAATCTCTTTTATTTTTGTATTATTAATTCAATGGGGAGGTGTCATCGTTATAGCATTATTAATAGCATTAATAATTTTTATTTTAATTAATACGCATACACTATTCAAAAATAAAGAAAAAGAAAAAGAAAAATTCAATAAATGGGTTACCAGTCTTGAAGCAGGAAAACAAAACAAAAATATCCGGGAAAACACAATAAATATTATAAAAGAATTTTCTAAGTTATACCATCAAACTATAAGCGGCTTGATTTTAGAAAAACGAAAAAAATCGAAAAAAGCCAAATCAAATAGTAAAGATATCAATTCAGAAATTGAATTTTTAAAAGATAACTTACATAACAATATTAAAAAAATCGAATCAGACTCTTCAGATTTTGGAATTTATTATATAAAAGTTGCTGAATCACTTCGACAACTTTCATTGCATATGTCAAATATTAGCAAATTAATATTTAATCATTTAGATAACAATCATAATCCCATATTAAATCATCAACAAAAAAACTTAGATTATCTTGATCAATTAATAAATTCATACACTCATCTAATATTGAGTGGTTTTGAAAATGATTTAAAAAATTATGAAGTTATCGCACAAAAAAATACAGAAATCATTAAGACATTACATGAAATGGAAAAAGAACATATCCAGGAAATTCAAAACAAAAACAAAAAAATAAGCAAACGAAATACATCTTTATATATAGAAATTTTAAATGAAACCGAGTATTTTACAATCATTTTGTTAAAACTCGTAAATTTTGAAAAAGATTATATTCAACAATCTATTAAATAATCAACGAATTATTACAGAAACAACCAGTTATTTACAAAAAATTCATTTTACTGACAATCAGTCAAAAAGTGAAACGAACCTGTTAATTCAAGTGTTCCGATTATTATGATAGTTATTGAGTCTTGCGAAACTCCCAAATGCAGTTCACAGATGTATAATTATTAGGTCATGCACATCGAAATGATCGGAATTTGAGGCAAAAAAAGATAGATTTCTCATTTCAATTATTCTTATTTATATTTGTGATTTTTATTTCAAAAATCAATAATTAAATGAGTTTTAAAAAAAGATTCTTACTACTCACTGTGCTTTTTATTTCGACATACTGTATTTCACTAAAAATTAAAGCAAATGACAGCATTTCTTCATCAAACTTTCTTCATAAAACCCAAGTCTATGGCCAATGGTTTTTAAAATATCTATATCAAGAATCGGATAATAGTAATAATATTTCTTTAAAAAGGAGTTATTTAACATTTAAACAACAACTAAACAATTCATTTTCTATAAGGTTTACACAAGATATTACTCTAGATAAAGAAGGGGGCGATGCCGGAAATGTAGAAATGCGCTTAAAATACTGTTATCTAAAAATTTCTCCAAAAAATATTGACGTATTAAAAAACGCATACTTCGAGGTAGGCTTGGTTCACCGTCCCTGGCTTGATTTTGAGCAAGACGTAAACAAATACAGGGTGCAGGGTAGCATGTTTTTAGAAAGAAGCGGAATGTATAATTCAGCAGATTTTGGAGTTACTTTTGTGAGTCTATTAGGGGGGGGAATAAATAAAGAATTTCAAAAAAAGACCGGAACGAAACAAATTGGGAGACTGGGAAGCATTTCAATGGGAATTTACAATGGAGGCGGTTATCATGCAATAGAAAAAAATAATAATAAAACATTTGAAGCCAGGTTAACAATAAGGCCTTTGTTTAAAATAGCTCCTGGTATTAAATTTAGCTACAATGCTGCTTATGGCAAAGGCAATACCCCCGAAAGCCCTGATTTTCAACTTAATTCTTTCTTTATTTCACACGAAAGCAGATATACAATAGCGACTGCTCAATATTATACAGGAAAGGGAAATTCATCAGGAAGTCTTTCGGATAGTACAGGTACTGCATATAAAAACAATGGGTACTCATTTTTCAGTGAAATCAAAATTCCAAAATCCAAATTAGCACTATTTGGACGTTATGACAATTTTTTCTCAAATCAGGAAACCAATTTTAAAAGCCAAAGATGGATTGGAGGTATAAGCTATTATTTTTATAAAAAAAATAAATTTATAATAGACGTTGATCAATATATCACCAATGGTGCTATACAAAATTATTATGAGGCTGCAATAGAAATAAATTTTTAAGGGGACTTCTAATAAACTAACCACCACAAACAAATAATGATACCCTAACAATTTAGGATATTTTAAAACTAAAACATCAGGTAAATAATATATTTTTATGTATGTTTGAAAAAAAACAGGATACTTTTTAAAATAAAAATTTATTATTATGGAAGAAACAAGCAACAAACGTCCACCCAAAACCTGGTTAGCAGAATCCATTTTAGTAACATTATTTTGCTGCCTGCCTTTTGGCATAGCAGGGATTGTTAATGCTGCCAATGTAGAATCCCGTTTTTATGCAGGCGATACCGAAGGATCACAAAGAGCATCTGATGATGCAAAAAAATGGACAACAATAGGATTCTGGATCGGTATAGGAATCGGTGTCATCTATTTAATTGCAGCTGTTATAGGTGTAGGATTTGGAATTTAAAAAAACACACAATTGGATCATTGGATTGGCATGCATACTAATCATTGCAATTATTTACAAAATTTATAATCCTGCAGAAAACATCTATTTCCCGAAATGTCCTTTCAAGGAAATAACCGGATATAAATGTCCGGGTTGCGGTTCGCAAAGAGCCATACATGCTCTTTTAAATGTCAACATAATTCAGGCATTCAAAGCAAATATGCTCTTGGTACTTTCCATACCCTATTTGCTAACAGCATTTGTGTTTGAAAACATCAAAAAGCCGGGACCCAAAGCGCTGAAATGGCGCAAAATATTATTTGGTAAGAAAGCCATTTTTATTGTGCTGGGGTTGATTATTGTATTCTGGATTTTAAGAAATGTTCCGGGGTATTAAACAGAAAATATTTGCTCTTCTTTTAACGACTGGTTCACTTTAGCAATATAATTCAGGATTTCATCCCTCCCCTCTTTCTTTTCAGAGGAGGTAATAAATATCTCAGGCATATATTCCCATTCTTTTAACATCTCTTTTTTATAGATTGACACATTACGCTCCAATTTATCTTTTGAAAGTTTATCAGCTTTGGTAAATACCAGCGCAATCGGAACCCCTTTGGCATGTGTCCAACGAATAAATTCTATGTCATTTTTCTGGGGATGATGTCGGGCATCTACCAAAATAAACAAGCATACCAAATTTTTCCTTTCAATAATATATTTCTTAATCAGGCTATTAAAATTTAGACGATCTTTCTTAGAAACTTTAGCATATCCATACCCTGGCAGGTCTACAAGATACCATGCATTGTCAATTAAATAATGATATATAGCCTGTGTTTTTCCGGGTTTGGCTGATGTCCTGGCCATTTCTCTTCTATGAGAAAGCATATTAATAAGACTGGATTTGCCTACATTCGACCTTCCGGTGAATGCATATTCCGGTTTATCAGCCTGCGGACATTGATCTATTTTTCTGCTTTCTCCAAGAAACTGAATGACAATATTTTGCATAATTTACATTTTATTCAGATACAAATACTTGATAGCTTAACCCGAAAAATTCACCGAAAAACGACAGGAATCAACATAAAAAACTATTAATAAACCTTTTGGCTTACTGCAAT
>CAZJWE010000228.1:0-5203 GCA_964549265.1 uncultured Bacteroidales bacterium
GAAAGATGAATTGGATAAATATTTTGAAAGGCTGAAATAGAACCACATTTGCTAACACGCCACAAAACAGCATGCCGCCCGCTTTGTGGATAAGTAACGTAATATTTTTTACTTTATAGCTTTAAACAAGCGGCGCAGCAAATTGACGGGTAAGGCGGCACGACTGTTTGTGGCAAAACGTTATGCCTAATGCAACAGCACGACTTAGAATCAAACCGCTAATATAAAAAATGACATAATGAGAAGATATTACTATTTAATTGTATTTGTTTGCTTGATTTTTACTTCATGTGAAAAAACAGTAACCGAAATTGAATATAAAGACAAAATGTATTCATGGACTCAGGATTCAAGATTACAATATGATAAATCTTTGATTATAAATAGCCATAGCAATGATGAAAATTTATATCTCATGGGCTTCTATAATTACACTAAAATATCTAAAACAGAGACTAATACATATAGCTTGCCCTTTGATTATTCAGTTGATAACAAGTTCCCAATAACCGACAATTATTATGTTGCGGCGGATAAGCAATATGATTATGTTGTAATTGTTCCAAATGATTACCCACATGCTAGTTGGTCGAGAAAAACTTTTTTTTTGAAAAACTTAGATAGTTTGTTTTATGAATTTGAGTTTGGCTACTATACGAATGGAGAATGTATCGCAATTTCTGATAATGACTATTGTGTGATTCCTTACAGAATAAAAAATGATATTGGGATAGGTAATATGCCAAGGATTCTTATGATTGGCCTTGATGTAAAAGAAGTCAGGCATGATATAGTAATTGATACGACAAATACTAAAATTATCGAATTAGGAGAGTCAGGGACAACTAACTATGTTTACAACATAAAAAATATTGAAGATAGGTTTTTGATTTCTTGTGGTAGTAAAACTTATCATGTTGATACTTCAGGAAATGTTTCAGTTTCTTATGAAGGAGTAATCGATAGATATTTAATTCATAATGATTTATACTATGGGATTGCTTGGGTATTTAGTGAAAATAATTTGCTTCAATCAAGTGATAAAGGAAGAACATGGGATGAGATTGGGAAAATACCAAATGATTTTACCTTATTAAATTACAGCTCAGTTGGTGATTCTTTAATCGGGTTCTACGACTCTCAGCTTTTTTCAGTTAAAGTATCAGATAATTCGATTTCATCAAGAGAACTAGATAATGATGGATTGATTGGAAAGGAAATCACTTCAATATCAAGTTTTACAGATAGTTTGATTTATGTTACAACTTTAAACGGATTATTTTATCGAAATAAAATGGAGTTTTTTAATAATAAAATAGAATAGCACTAGGCATAACACGCCACAAAACAGCATGCCGCCCGCTTTGTGGATAAGTAACGTAATATTTTTAATTTATAGCTTTAAACAGGCGGCACAGCAAATTGATAGGTAGGGCGGCACGACTGTTTGTGGCTACCCGTTTAGTGTTCATAGCAAACGAGCATACAAATCTTTAATATATACATAATGATGAAATTTATTCTTTATTTAATGTTGATTACAATTTTTAGTTGTGGAAATAAAAACTTAATGTCTACAAAAACAATTGAAAAGTCAGATAAAAAAAATGATACTATAATAAATTCTAAAATGAAATTATCACTTTATACCAAACAATTTATCCGAGAAATAAAATCTATGGATAATAATAAAAAAATTGATGAAAAAAAATTATCCGATGAATTCATAAAAAAATACGGAATAATAAAAAGAAACAATCATTTCTTTATTGGTGGTTTTGCTAAAATTAACAAAAGTTTTGATTCACAAGACTTAAAAAACATGGATATTAAAATTAATTCAAAATCTGGCAATATAATAACATTAGAAATCCCTATAAATTCTTTAAACACACTTTTACAATATGAGGGTATTAATTATTTTGAAATCAATCAAAAAGTCGAATTAAAAAACAAATAGTCATGAAAAGATTTATCCTATTTTCTTTATTTAGCATATTCATTGTTCAATATAATGTCACTGGGCAAAGGATAAAAACCAAAAAAGACAACAATAAGTTGTCAAAAGCAATTCATACATACAAAAAACCAACCAATTGCTCTCCTACTACTGCGATATTGATGCAACAAAGGGACAAAAAGCCTTTACAAAACAAAATGTTAAAGAGTAAAACGAATAAAAAAGATACTAAAGATTTAGTCTCTGCTTTCATTAAAGTATCAGCAGATTTCAATAATGAAGAAATATTGGATTTAGATATAAATATTACTTCTAAAGCAGGTAATATCTTTATTATTGTAATACCAATCGAAAATCTTTCCAAATTGGCATTATTAGAAAATATCGAATATATTGAAATAGGACATGAAGTTTTTCCAAAACTTGATAATGCTTTATCTGATACTTGGGTTAATTGGGTGCATGAAGGTTATAATTTATCTCAATCATACACAGGAGATAGTGTAATAGTTGGAATAATTGATGGCGGATTTGATTATACTCATCCAATGTTTTATGATTCATTGTACACAGATTACAGAATAAGTAGAGTTTGGGAGCAGAATGATACTTCAGGAAATCCTCCTGTAGGCTACTCCTATGGAACAGAAATTGTTGGACAATCTAATTTATTGATTAATAAGTGTTCTGATAGCACTGGCAGTCATGGAACTCATGTGGCAGGGATAGCTGCAGGAAGTGGTTCATCATTGAGTAGCCTATATAAAGGTGTTGCTTATAATAGTGAGATAGTATTAGTTTCATATAAGTTTAATTCAACAGCGACATTTCATACAAATATTGCTGATGGTATATCATATATTTTTAATTATGCTGATTCAATAGGAAAACCTGCTGTAATCAATATGAGTCTGGGTTCTCATATTGGCTCTCATGATGGAACATCGCTTTTTGACGAATTTTGTGATAATATTGTAGGTAAAGGAAAAATTTTAGTTGGTGCAGCAGGTAATGAAGGTTCTGACAGTTTGCATTTAGATTATAGTTTTGGTGCGGAAGAAACTGTTTATAGTTTCATAGAATTTCCTGGCAATAATTCAAAGGGAAAAACTTGGATTGATATTTGGGGTGAAGAAGGTGAAGATTTTACAATTGCTGTAAATATCTACAATACAGATGCAGGTGAATATGAAGATTATACAGATTGCATAACTACTACTTACGATAGCACTTATAGTTTTATTTTAGAAGATAGTGATTTTCTTAATTCTGATGAATGTCAGGTTGAGATTGTTGTAGAACATTCAAATAATCAAAACAATAAACCTCACATTTTTATATATTTCGATAATACAGACCAAGATGAAATAGGAGATATTTATGATTATGTAGAATTAGAAATTCGAGCTGAGTATACAACTATAAATGCTTGGTGTAGCCATGCAGGAGAAGCAATATTTACAGATAAAGACTATTTGCATCCGCAAATATCAGGTAATACAGATTGCACAATTGGTGAAATAGGTGGAACTGGAAAATCTATTATTACTGTTGGAGCATATACATCCAAAAATAATTATGATGACTTCGAAGGGAATAATCATGATGTTGATTATTATACAGTAAATGGAGAAATTGCCCCTTTTTCGAGTTTGGGGACAACAGTTGATGGTAGAATAAAACCGGATATTACAGCACCAGGTAACGTAATTGTTTCATCAGTAAATTCATTTGATGGAAATTATAATTCAAAGGATACAACAACAGTAGCGAATGTCAATAATGGAAGTGATTATTGGTGGTTTGCAACGATACAAGGTACTTCAATGGCAAGCCCAATGGCAGCAGGAATAATTGCTTTGTGGTTAGAATCAAAGCCAGATTTGACACCTGAAAAAGTTAAATATTTCATGCAGAATAATGCATGGACAGATAGTTATACTGGCACTGTACCTAATAATACTTGGGGTTATGGAAAAATAGATGCTCATGAAACATTAAAAGCACTTGAAGCTGCTTTCACAATAAGCACTAACATTAGTCCTAATTTAAGTGGCAATATAAAAGGTGAAGGAGTTTTTGAATCAGGACAAATTTGCGATTTAATCGCAACTCCTGAAATAGGATATAACTTTGTTAATTGGACAGAAGGCGGAACAGAAGTATCAACTGATAGTAATTATAGTTTTGTTGTTAATAGCTCAAGAACACTTACAGCTAATTTTGAATTAAAATCATTTAATATTACTGCAAATGCAAATCCAGTTTCTGGTGGTACAGTAAGCGGTGCAGGTAATTATAATTACAATCAAACAGCAAATCTAATTGCAACACCTGAAATAGGATATAACTTTGTAAATTGGACAGAAGGCGGAACAGCAGTATCAACTGATAGTAATTATAGTTTTATTGTTGATAGTTCAAGAACACTTACAGCTAATTTTGAATTAAAATCATTTAATATTACTGCGGATGTAAATCCAGTGTCTGGTGGTTCAGTAAGCGGTGCAGGTAATTATAATTATAATCAAACAGCAAATCTAATCGCAACACCTGAGATAGGATATAACTTTGTAAATTGGACAGAAGGCGGAACAGCAGTATCAACTGATAGTAATTATAGTTTTATTGTTGATAGTTCAAGAACACTTACAGCTAATTTTGAATTAAAATCATTTAATATTACTGCGGATGTAAATCCAGTGTCTGGTGGTTCAGTAAGCGGTGCAGGTAATTATAATTACAATCAAACAGCAAATTTGATTGCAACACCTGAAATAGGATATAACTTTGTAAATTGGACAGAAGGCGGAACAACAGTATCAACTGATAGTAATTATAGTTTTGTAGTTAGTAGCTCAAGAGCACTTACAGCTAATTTTGATGAATTAACATCATCAGAAGAAATAAATTTTAGTAACAATGAAATCATTATATATCCCAACCCCACAAATGATTTATTATATATTAAATTTCAAGGTGATATTAAACCCCATCGAATTATTGTTTCAGATATAACAGGCATGTTATTAATAAAGAAAACATTAATACATAAAACTGAATCTATTAATTTATCTAATTTTAATCAAGGCATTTTTATTATTAACATTGAAACTAATAAAGGTAATTATAAACAAAAAATAATAAAAGAATAGATGTTTAATAGGCTGATATCTAAGCTACGAACACTAATCGAGTAGGCGGCTGACGGACTAATAGCCCGCCAGTGCACCTTCACCCCGT
>CAZJWE010000229.1:0-5190 GCA_964549265.1 uncultured Bacteroidales bacterium
GGGGAATTAGTTTTTAAAATATCAGAAAATATGTTCAGAAAGAAAATAAAATATTATTCTCAAAAATATTTAGGTAAAAAAATAAGTCCTAAAATATCTGTAAACCTTGATAACATGAATGATTTTGACATATCATTCGGAACTGATGAATTAAAAAAAGACCATGAAGAGATATTAAACCTTCCTGAAAAAGTGGCTAAAACGAAAGGGCTTACTTTGGTAATATGTATTGATGATTTTCAAAACATTGCCTATTTTAAGGACCCTTTAGGGCTTCAGAAGAGATTAAGGGCTGTGTGGCAACATCATCAGGCAGCAGTGTATTGTTTATATGGAAGCAAAAGACACATGCTTTCTGATATATTCCAAAAAAAGAGCATGCCGTTTTATCGATTCGGACATGTTACATACCTTCCCAAGATAGCACAAAAAGAATTGGTGAACTTTGTTGTTAGAAACTTTAAAAAAACAGGCAAAACCATTTCCTGGGAAAAGGCAACAGAGATTACAGAGATCATGAAGTGCCACCCCTACCATGTGCAGGAATTATCGCATTTTATTTGGCTAAAAACAGAAGATCGGGTCCACTCTGAAACAATCGCCAACGCGTTAAACGATCTTCATGCCGATAATATGATTCTATATCAGCGAGAAGTTGATAATCTTACCACACAACAACTTTATTTTCTAAAAGCAATTACAGACGGTAACAAAAGCCTCTATTCAAATGCAGTAATACACAAATACAATCTCGGATCATCCAGCAATGTCGTAAAACTTAAAAACGCATTGGAAAAAAAAGAGGTGATTGATGCTTTTGGAAAAGAAATAGAGCTTATAAACCCTGCTTTTGAACATTGGTTTAAACAATATTTTGCATGATAAAATAACTTTTACGTTGCTATCCATACACTATTATATTTTAACTGAATTTATTCTCTTTTAATTTTTGTAAAAACAACACTACTTAAACTATTAATAAATTGACAAACTTCAAAACAAAGGCACTATTTTTGTTTATGTTAATATAATGACTATTTGTCATTGACAAAAATCTTAACCTATGCGTTTGTATTGTTATTTTTGATGAATTGTCTAACCCTAACCATGTTTATATGTTCAATCAATTCTTCAGCTCATTCAAGGATTTACACATGCCTCTTTTATTAATTATCGGATTGATGATCATTGCCTCATTTGTGTTTTCAATCGTTTTAAAAAAAATCAAATTCCCTGCGGTAGTAGCCTATATGATGATGGGCATTATTCTGGGCCCTTCGGTAACCGGTATTATTAATGAGTCACTGCTTAATAACCTGGCCTTTTTAACCAAAGCAATCCTGGCGTTTGTTGCTTTAAAAATCGGAATGGAAATAGATATCAATGAATTGAGAACAAAAGGAAAAAAAATTATCACCACAGCTATTTCAGAATCAACAGGTGCAGCATTCTTTGTTATCATTACAATATATATCCTCACAGGAGATACAGCACTGTCACTACTACTTGGTGCTGTAGCGCCTGCCAGCGCACCAGCAGGGACCATGGCAGTGATTGACGAATACAAAACAAAAGGTTCCCTGACTCATACCATGATTTCAATCGTAGGAATAGATGACGGATTGGGAGTCATCTTATTTGGTTTGATAACACCTGTTGCTACATTCATCATCACTCAATCGGCTAATGTTGACAATAACCTTCTAATTTCGCTTTTAAAACCGTTTGCAGAGATTATATTTAGTATTTTACTCGGATATATTTTGGGAAAAATTTTCATTTTTGCCGGTAAAGAAAAAAGAAATCTTCATTTTGCCATGACCCTGACATTTGGTTTTGTAATCATCCTTACAGGCATCTGTCAGATGGTTGGTTTATCATTCATTTTAGCCAATATGGCAATGGGCATTACTATAGGAAACGACAATAAACACCAATTCATGAGAGAAATTGAAGAAAAAGATATTGGTATCATCCTGCCGCTGTTTTTTCTTTTATTTTTTACCATCGCAGGTGCCAACCTACACATTCAAATGCTCCCGGAATTAGGCATGATTGGGTTGGTTTACATTATTGCCAGGATTATAGGTAAATTCAGTGGTTCTTATTTTGGGTCCGGTATCTGTAAAATGGAACATAAAATTCGCAATTATTTAGGCTTTGGGTTGCTATCTCAAGCCGGTGTGGCCATTGGCTTATCATTAATACTAAAACAACAATTGAACGGTGTTGGCCCGATTGTTGAAGGAACTAATTATACAATTGGCGATCAAATAGGGAGTACAATTTTTACAACCATAACAGCTACTTCTGTATTTTTTGAAATCATTGGCCCCATTGCTGCTAAATTTGGACTTAAAAAGGCAGGAGAGATAAAAAAAGATAATGAACACATACCAAATAAAAATTAATATTTTATAAATAACTTAAACAAAAAATTATGCCTCTTCACAATTATGAAATAGGAAAAATCATATCCAAACTAGCTGATTTGTTGGATATCAGTGGAGAGAACCAATTTAAAGTAAGAGCATACCGGAACGCTGCCCAGAGCATAAGCAATTCCTCTCAAAGCATCCCCGATATGATAAAACAAGGGAAAGACATTTCCAAAATACCGGGAATTGGAAAGAGTATAGCTGATAATGTCAAAGAGTATGTCGAAACCGGCTACATTAAACGATTGGAAGAGGTCGAAAAAAATGTACCCGGTGAATTAACAGAAATGATGAAAATGACACAACTCGGGCCATCCAGAGTTAAATCATTGTATAATGAACTACACATTACCAATATCAATAAGCTGGAAGAGGCTGCAAAAAACGATAAGATAAAAAACCTCGAAGGATTTGGACAAAAAACACAAGATAATATCCTTGAAGAAATCGAACGATACAAAAAAGAAGGGTCTCAAAAAAAACGCCTTAAATGGGCGTTCGCAGAAGAAATCACTCATGATTTTATCACTTATTTAAAGAAGCACAAAGATGTGAAGAACATCTCATCAGCAGGAAGTTACAGAAGAAAAAAAGAAACGGTAGGTGATATGGATATCCTTGTAACTTGCAATGATGCAGAAAAGATAATGGATCATTTCGTAAAATATGACGAAGTTCGTAAAGTAATTGCAAAAGGAAAAACAAAATCTTCTGTAATATTAAAAACAGGATTGCAAGTTGACTTAAGGGCTGTGCCGGAAGAAAGTTATGGAGCTGCTTTGCTTTATTTTACAGGCTCTAAAGCACATAATGTAGCGATTAGAGGCATTGCTCAGGATCAGCATTATAAGATAAATGAGTATGGTATATATAAATCGGACGAACGCATTGCCGGTAATTCCGAAAACGAAATGTATAAAACCATCGGACTTTCATACATTGTCCCGGAACTCAGGGAGGACAGTGGTGAAATTGAAGCAGCCCGGCAAGGAACATTACCTCAACTGGTGACATTTAAAGACATTAAGGGTGACCTACAGACTCATACAAACCAAACAGACGGCCGGTATTCGCTTGAAGAAATGGTGAATGCTGCAAGAAAAATTGGTTATTCATATTATGCAGTCACCGATCATTCAAAACGGGTGACAGTAGCAAAAGGATTGGATGAAAAACGGTTACGAAAACAAATGGAAGCCATTGATAAACTTAATGATACTTTGAATGATATCACACTATTGAAAAGCATTGAAGTTGATATTTTACAAGACGGTACCCTTGATTTGCCGGATAGTGTTTTAAAAGAACTTGATTTTGTGCTTTGCTCTGTCCACTACAACACAAGGTTATCGGAGAAAAAGCAGACTGAACGGATCATTCGGGCGATGGACAATCCGTATTTCAATATTCTGGCGCATCCAACAGGTCGGCTTATTGGTGAGCGTGAGCCTTATGCCATGAACATAGAGAAAATTCTCCATGCAGCAAAAGAACGCGGATGTTTTCTCGAGATCAATGCAGCCCCCCAACGCCTGGATTTAAATGAATTCCATGCAAAACTGGCAAAAGATATTGGGGTTAAACTATCTATATCTACAGATGCACACTCAATTGACAATCTTTTTAATATGCGATTCGGTGTGTATCAGGCAAGAAGAGGATGGTTAGAAAAAGAGGACATACTGAATACCAGGCCATGGCAAGAGCTTAAAAAACTTATTAAACGATAGGCACTAAAAAAAGGCCGCCTAATTAGGCAGCCTTTTTTATATAGCGTTTTTGACTTATTTCTTTTCGGATTTTACATGAAGTCCGCATTCTTTTTGTTCGGGAGTTTCCCACCACCATCTTCCGGCTCTCACATCTTCACCTTGTTTTACTTGTCTGGTGCATGGTTCACAACCAATGCTCGGATATTCATTGTCATGTAATTTATTATAAGGTATATTATTTTCTTTTATATAGTCCCATAAACCTTCTTCTGTCCAATCAATCAAAGGATTTACTTTTATCAGATTATGAGCTTCATCATATTCTACAGCTTGAAGGTCAGTTCTGGTTACAGATTGTTCTCTTCTAAGGCCTGTAATCCAAACATCCATGCCTTCTAAAGCTCTTTCAAGTGAATCAATTTTTCTGATACGGCAGCATTTTTTTCTGTCTTCAATGCTATTATAAAAAAGGTTAATCCCTTTTTCTCTTACCATGTCTTCTACATCTTTCTGGTTTGGAAAGAAAACATCCATTTTTATTCCATAAAACGCATTGGTTTCATCAATCAATTTATACGTTTCAGGGAAAAGTCTTCCAGTATCAAGAGTGGCGATATTTACATCTTTGTCGATTTTGCACATAATGTCAGTTACTGCCTGATCTTCTGCACCCAAGCTAGATGTAAACACCATCTTATCTTTAAAATTTTTGATAAAATACTGAAGAATCTCCTTGGCACTTGCTCCTTCCAGTAAGCTATTTATTTCCTTTGCTTTTGCTGAATTTGACATACACTTTAATTTTAAGTTAATATAATTTTAATTTAAAATGACAAATATAAATAGAAAAAATGAATTTAATATTTATCATTTTAAAATTTAATTGCGCAAATTTAAAAAATATTTTCTAAAAAAAGCAATATTTCTTTGGGTAGAACAAATTGTTAATTGTTAATTGTTAATTGTGGCTCAATTCTAAATAACAATTGATTTGAAAAAAACAACATTGGCTTTTGCTCTTTCAGAGCAATGGGTTAGTG
>CAZJWE010000230.1:0-5188 GCA_964549265.1 uncultured Bacteroidales bacterium
AATTTATCTTTTATTCTAATCCCCCAACCATCAATTGCTCCTGATCCATAATTACTCCATCCCCATTGCCAATCACTATTCTCGAAATGCAACATGGTTGCCCAACTGTTAGAGTTACTTTCTCCCTGAATACATAAAAGTTCATCCTTTCCATCACCATCAAAATCGCTTGCTATGAATTTATCCATTTCTCGAACTGTCCAGCCATCCATGTTTCCACTCCCATAATTTGTATAAGATAGTTCCCAACCCTCATTATTTATAGTTTCATTATTACTGAACTTCAATATATGAACATCCATAGGTCCAAATGAAAGATAAAACCTATGGTTTTTAATGGTTCGAGTGTATTTATCTCTAATAGTATTGTTTTCTAAGTTAATACCAGAATTTCTATCGATTTTATAATCTGAATCCAATACATAACTTGTTTTATCATTAAATAAAATTTCAACTTTTTTAGCATTTCTTAATATTGGATTGGCAACATTTGTAAAATCTAAAGGAACATTTTTTACAGGTATGTTTAATGGATTAGCAATTATCATAATAACCTCATCGTCATTAGTACGAACGGTATACCGTAAACCATAATTTTCATTTCTTTTTTCACTTGATAACGAAGATGGAATATATGTATTAGCTGCCGGTAAAATACTATTTTTGTCTTTATGATCTGTTTTTGTATATATGATTGTATTTGCATCTGTACTTAATAAATTTTCATTTACTAGATATCTAAGTTCTCTTGAAAGATGTCTTATATAATTTCGATATGCATCTGAAAAATAAGCAGGTTCAAATCTATCAGCCATTGCATTCCAAAGACTATTAATTTCAGTTATGGAAAGATTACATGAGACACCAAGAATATTAGCTCTTTCACATTTAGTATATGAACTATTTAATTCCCAAAACCAAATACCTTTTGCACCGTGGATAATCGAGTTATACGCTTGAAACCATAGCCAGTTAGCATTTTGAATAGATGAATTTGAATGATAATGATAATAATAATTTGCAATTTTTGATGTATTCTCAATATTAATTACTTTATGAACTTCTCCATAAAATCTCTTAGCATAATCTATTGATGTAAAAGGACCGAGGTAATGCCCCCCATTTTGCCAGATACTTGAATAAGATTGATCTAACCAATCATTTGAAGGATATTGAGTATAAGAACCTTCTAAAAAAACACCGTCTGGATTTGAAATTTTTACATAATCTTGTGGACTATTAAACCATCTACCAGATTTCCAATCATTATTGGGATCGCTATCGTTCAATACTTTCTTATTTTTAACCGTAAAATCAATACTTTCATTTATACCACCATGATGATTTGCTTCCATTACAACCAATTTCTGTCTGCTATCTGGAATACCATAATTACTTTTAAATGCTCTAAAATCATTTATAGCAGTCTCTACATTGTTGGCAGGAGTTTGCATCCAAACAGCGTCAGTTGTGCTATTCCATGAAATTGGCGTTGTACCTGGATTTTTTGGGTGTATTGAAGTGGATTCTTCTGTAATGTGATGACCCCATATTACATTTTTTAAATCAGGTAAAGAATAAATATTTTCAAAATAATTCTCATAATGTGGATGAGCTTTCCACATTAAATTAACATTATCTTTATCAGTTTGTCCTTCGTTAGCGTAAATATTATCCATACCAGTGGCATTAGGATACTTTGACAGCCAATTAACATTAGTTGGTAACTTCCATTCAGAAGCGTTCATAAGCATTTGCATGTCATTAAGTGCAACTAATTCTACTATACTTTTAAGATAAATACTTGAATAATTCCATGTAGCAGGATGATAATTAATTACAACGTCAAATCCATCGGAAGCAAGAATATTTAATTGACTCGTAGGATGCCCATTAGATAATAACTGGTTTTGTGCTCTTAAAGTCCCTACCATAGAACCATTTTTTGTGCCCGTAGTCATAAATTTAAAACCGAACATTCCAATTTTAAATTCGTTATCTTGGGATTTTGTAATGTTACTGCTACATAATAGTAGCATTATTATTAAATAAAAAAAAGGGTTAAATTTTTTTTTCTCCGGGTAGAGCAGTTTGTTACCTCTCCGCCCCCACTCAGACCTGTACGTGAAAATTTTCAGCATACGATCACTCTCAAAACGGTTTCGCTGATTGATAGCCATAATAAATCTAAGTTGGGTTCTAAAAATTCATTTTTTCAATTTGATTAAAGAAAAATGCAGAACCCGTTTATCATTTTTCAGTAATCATAAACAAAAATATATAACTTTTGTCAATATTTACATATAAAAATCCATTTTTTTACCAAATTCTATCTACCTATCTATCTATCTATCAAGCATGTAATGGTATTATGTTTAACCTTACAACTTGCTCATATCGAAACAAGTTATAAGTTAGATTAATTAATCCTATAATATCAGATGCTCTTGCAATACCAACAGATTTTACAAATAATCCATTTACCCCGTTGGATATTTCATTTTTATTATGCAACCATTGTTTAATATGATTATCCTACGGGGTAAATTCACTTTTTATTGTCAACTTTTGCATGATTTTTATACCCGTAAAACGTCTTGTTATTTTTCTTTGTCCATCGGGCATCTATGTCTTTATGCCGTTTTTTTTTGCTTGTCATTCCATAAATCTTCGCCTCTGCCTTCTTTTATCATCTTGTTTTACTCATATTATTGTTTTGTTTTAAAAATGTATTCGTGAGGGCTTCGCCGTTCTTGCCTTGTATTCCGCTGGCATAGTGCTACCGTAAAACTAGCATCTACCATTTTTCCTTCATTCATTATTAATTCTCTCTCTTCCAAATAATTTCTGAATTTATTAAATAACTTCTCTACAAGGCCTTTTGAGGTGAGTATTTCTCTAAAAGCCCATACTGTTTTTTTATCGGGTACCTTATCTCCACTTTCTAAGCCAAGAAATTTTCAAAACTCAAGAAATCAAGTATTTGATACGCTCTCTATTTATCACCAAAGCCATAATAACGCTGGTGTATTAATATCTCAAACATTATAACAACATCAAAGCGTTTTGCGCCGGCATTACTTTTTTTATTTTTATTCAAAATACCTTCTTCTAAATTTTTATAAAATATTCAAATCAATTATTTTACCTATCTTCTCAAGAGGATTTCCAATTGATGATAATTTTTGGTAGGTCCCTTGTTCATCAACTTAGCGAAGATATCTCATGAACACCTTTGAATATTAATATTTGTGAATAAATAAACCTCTATTGCCTGAATTTTTGTATTTTTGAATTCTCTTAATCTTTTTCTTTCAAAATACACTAAATTTTAACACCTATAATCCTGAATATTTAATAGTTATTTGTCAAGTTTCACAAGGTTGTTTATGAAAACATGAATATTTTTATTGCTTCTTGCATTTATTCTGGGTTTAGTATAAAAATATAATCAATAGAAGTCCCCTATAGTAAGAATTAAGACATAACATATAAATTTTTATATTTTTGTTAAGTTATTTATTTTAAGATTTAATCATATATAATATGCCTATAAAAATCGCTATCATCGGAGCCGGCCCGGCAGGACTTACAGCCGGTTATCAGTTAACAAAAAAAGGATACAATGTAGATGTATTTGAAGCAGATGAACAGGTTGGCGGAATGGCCAAATCCCTTAAATTATGGAATCAGACTGTAGACATCGGGCCGCACCGCTTTTTTAGCAGCGACAACCGTGTGAATGAATTCTGGCTCGAAGTGGTGGGCAATGATTATGAAATGGTAGACAGGCTGACGCGTATCTTTTATAAAAACCATTTTTTCAATTATCCCATCAAAGCATTCAATGCGTTAAAAAACCTCGGCCCGTTTGAAGCAGCCAACTGCCTGTTGAGCTTTTATATACAACAATTCAAAAAATCTAAAAACACCGATACATTCGAAGATTGGGTGAGCGATAAGTTTGGCCGCCGACTCTATGAGATATTTTTTAAAACATACAGTGAAAAACTCTGGGGCATTTCATGCACCGAATTAGACGCCGATTTTGCCGCACAACGAATCAAAAAATTCTCGCTGGGCGAAGCTGTAAAAAGCGCTTTGATGCCCAAAGCCGGGAAAAAACATAAAACCCTGGTTGATCAGTTTGCATATCCGGTAAAGGGCACAGGTATGGTGTATGAAAACATGGAAAAATATATCAACGAACACGGAGGCAAAGTACATCTGAATTCAAAAGTCAGGAAAGTTTTAAACAAAGGCTTTAACGCCACTGGCATTGAAATGGAAGATGGCAAACAACTTCAATATGACATTGTATTATCTTCCATGCCGCTTACATTGATGGTAAACCAGCTCAGTGATGTACCAAAAGAGATTATTGAACATACCAAACATTTATTCTATCGAAATACCATAATTATCTATCTCAATGTAAAAGCAAAAAACCTGTTTCCTGATAACTGGCTTTATGTGCATTCTGCAGAACTAAAAGCCGGACGAATCACCAATTTCCGGAACTGGCTTCCCTCCTTATATGGTAAGGAAGAAGATACGATTCTTGCCCTGGAATATTGGTGCTATGATGAAGACGACTTTTGGAATTCACCGGATCATGAACTTGTTGAACTGGCAAAAAAAGAAATAAGACAAACAAAACTGATTGGGGATGCTGGCATAAGTGCAGGCCATGTATACCGCATTCACAGAAGCTATCCGGTATACAAAACCGGCTATAAAAAGCACTTAAACCCTGTTGAAGATTATCTGCAACAATTTGAAAACCTCTATTGCATAGGCCGCTACGGGGCATTTAAATACAATAACCAGGATCATTCCATTTTAATGGGCCTTCTTGCTGCAGATAATATTGCCGAAGGCTCTCAAAACAACCTTTGGAATATTAACACCGATTATGAAAGTTACCAGGAAAGCTCTGTGATTACCAAAACAGGGTTGAAGAAACAAGTTTGTTAATTGTTAATTATTAATTGTTAATTAACTACTTTTCCAAAGTTTTGTCTATTTATGTTGCCCCGGAAAATAAAATACTCAAAAATCCTTTTTTCCCGTAATGAAGTTGTGTGTTTTACTTTGGGAAAGTTTAAAACCCTTTTAAATATTATTTTTTTATGCTCTATTCTAAACCATGGTTGATAAACTAAAATACATTGTGTTTTGAGGAATC
>CAZJWE010000231.1:0-5187 GCA_964549265.1 uncultured Bacteroidales bacterium
GTTTGTTTTAACATTAAAAAATCATAGGAAATTGACCGGGATTTAGTTCAACACGGAACCGAGGACGAACCGACCAACGGGAGCTCATGACCGAAGGGAATAACATTGGACGAGCTCAGCGAAGCTAATACTCGCTGGGTCTTGCAGACCGCTCATATTCCTGTATATTAGTTGCTGTTACTTATTATACTATCATATATTTTTAAAAGTTGCCTATGAATAATCGTAGAAATAGAAAGGTGTTTCACTAACTTTTTATCAAGATATTTTTAAAACTTTCAATGTCAGAATTATAAATATTGGATTTAGTTTCAATCATTGATTCAGAAATTATTAAAATTTTAAAGTATTCAATCCATTTTTTTCTTACTTCATTATCATCGATTTTTGGTAAAATAGAACAATCCTTTCTTATCACGCCGAATGCCCAATTTAAAAAATTAACACAAGTAATTAAGCGCAAGTAATTTTTAAAACTGCAGTCAAGTTTATTAAATCCATGAACAAGGCTATGTCTATTAAATTCATCTGCTAACGATTCAGAATTCCTTGTATCTAAATAAAGATTATTTGTCAAATAATCATTTAACTGCTTTATCCATAAACTAAAATATTCTCTATGTTTTTCAATAATCTGTTTTTCTTGATTCCAATCAAAAAAATTTCCTGTTTGACTTATATGACCATATTTATTTTCAAGATATTCCTTTTGAAGTTCTAAATAATCATTAATCATGTATTCAAAAGCCACCTTCAAATATGACATTTTTGTAATTGATTTTGCTGAATCACCTTTTTTAGTAATTAAATAATTCCTAATCGACCCTTCAATCACTGGAATCAATAAATTTATAGCTCCAGAAAAATCCTTTTGAAGACATAAAATCACAGACTCTTCAATTTGTCTAATAAAATCATTTAAAAATGGACGCTTATGGTAGTATCCATCTATCATAGTTATAGTACGACTCAAATCAAGAAACTCTCGGGCAAATTGCTCAAAAATTTTTTGTTCAGCTGTCGTTTTATCAGTATCATTAATTATATTCTCAAACAATCCAATTTCATATCCTTGATTATAAGGATGAAAGAAAATCCAGTTATACTCACGGAGTTTTGAGTTCAGATTATCAATTCTTTTAATAGTTTCAATCTCTTCTGAGATACTTTCAATTTCTTTACGATATGCTTCTTTTACTTTGCTCATAGTAATTGCAACTAAACAAGTCTACAACGACATGTTGTTTATGACTATTATATAACCATTGGTTCACATTCATAACTCATTGATATAACCCCGTAGAATACTATTCAACGGGGTAAACGATCATATAGAAAATTCTGCTATATTCCGTTATCTGTTTATTTTTTAAAAAATTTTTCTCTTCAAATATAAAAAAATAAAAAAATAAATGGAATACAATAGCTCAACCAGAAAAAATTAAAGCTGTTTTTAATTGTTTCACTAAATTTATTTCTCAAGGCTTTTTTTAATAATAGCCACTTCTTCCAGCTGTTCCATTGCTTCCAGGTTCTTGCGTACAGGCGATTCTTTATCGTACAATTTATTGAATACTTTGGTAATGATTTTTAGTTTCTCTTCATCTGGCATCTCATCTTTTATCTCCGGCAAATCGTCCAGATATTTTAAAATGTCGCAACCAGCTTGTTTGATTTCTTTTTCAAAATAGAGTTCGTACACCATGCCATCGATGAGTTGCTCGAAGTAGAAGCTCATTTTATCGGTGGGTTGGGATTTGAGGAAGAGGATGTAATCAACAATTGTGTTTAAATATTCAGGATTTTCTGATTTAAATAGAGGTAACCCGAGTAGGGGCTCTTTATCGATTTGATAATTATCACCTTGCATCTTGCCCTTATATTTTAACCAAAATGCAATAAGCTCTGAATTTAGTATTGCTGTCAAATATTTTTGATTAATCCTGTTAGTTTTAATTATGTTAAAACTAAGCATGACATAACAAGGATATTCAGTATAAGAGAATGAAGGAAGATTTGAACATTTTCTCAAAGAAATAATTTTACCTCCCTTTGTGAAAAATCTTTCATCTCGGCTCCAGTGTATATTATAAAACTCTATTGACCCGCTTTGATTTTCTCTCCTATCTTCCATTATTTCAGAATATTTTAATAAGTGGGCGAGAATCTCTTTATCTGGTTTTACACCTTTAGGAGTATAAATGATACATTTTTCATTTTCAGGATTGTGATAGTATTTAATGAAGTTATTTGTTTCATAAAGTGGTTTTAAAAAGCTACTATCCTGAAACATTTCTTTATCAACTACAAACACGCCATTACCAACTCTAATGTCATGTTCTAGAATCTTTTCTTCTGAAATTTTCTTTATGTTGCGAGAATTTACAATATCAGGATTTGGCACAATTCCTTGAGCTATTTCACTATCATATAAATTATAATTCTTTTTGTTATTAATTTTATTTAAAACTATGGCAAATTCCTTTTTAAGGAAATGGATTGTTTTGTCCAATAATTCAGTTGGGTCAATCGCTGCTTTATAATAAACAAAATTCTGATTTCCCTTGTACTGAAGAAAAAGCTCTAAATCATCTCTACTTATATTTTTGTTATTAATCCTTGAAAAACTACACGTATATGGGATTTTTATAGATTCTTTTTGCAATATCATTACCATTGTTTGTATATCAGCACTTGTAAAGATTTTATAATCTCCAAAGTCAATAAACTCATGAATCTTGGTTTCTTTTAATATTTTATTACGAAATTTTGAGGCACCTGAATTAGTAATCCAGTTATTGGTTGCAATAAAAGTTAGTATTCCGCTATCTGCTTTTATAACATCAATACCTTTACATCCAAACAAGTACCAAATATCCATTTTCCCTTGATAGCATTCTTGACTATGTGTACCATAAAATACGGATTTATCGGTATATTCTTTTATATAAGGCGGATTCCCAATTACCACATCAAAACCAACTTTCTCATTCCAAACCTCATGAAAATAGAGTTTGAAATCAAAATCAATTTCATAACCGGCAAACTCGGAAGCTGATGCAAGAAGTTGTTGAATTTTGGTATCAATAATATCTTTTTGTTCCTGTTTTTTTTCTTTATCAGTAATGGTTTTATACTTTCTCGTTAATTCCTCAATGCGTTTTTCAAGGTCACCGTTTCTCAGAAATCCGTCTGGCATATTAATCAGTGAGTTTCCCTGTACGATTTTATATTCCAAGTTAGGCAATGGTTCAATGTTGTTAATTCTTTCTTCATCAACTACCATTGACAGCCACAAACGCAGTTTGGCAATTTCCACCGCCCCGGCATCAATGTCCACACCGTAAATAGAGTTTTGTATGGCGTTTGATTTAAAACGGTAGGCGCTGCGTTCAGAGTTTCTCAAGCTTCCATCTTGAGTTTTGCTTAAGTTGGAAGTTTGATATGAATCGGGCTCGTTATTCCTCAAACTGGAAGTTTGAGGTACTTTAGGATTGTCTTTTATATACTGCCGTATTTTTTGCAATTGTTTTTCACTTCTGATAATGTGGTCAAATGATTCGTGCATCCAAACCTGGCCTGTATGTCCGGTTAATTTGTTAATTTCATTTGCTGTGTAGGATTTCCATGAGTGGGTGATTTTTGTCAGATTCCAACCTTCTTTGGGTATTACAATCACATGCACATGGTTTGGCATTACCACAAATTCATCAAGGTTATACCTTTCGCCATCGAAATGTTTTAAGGCATCTTCAACTAACCGTTTTAGTTTGGGTTGTGCTAAAATGCATGAACCATAACCGTTGTCAAGCAATTCATCATATCGTTTTGAAAAAAGCTTGTGATATTCAAATTGAATCGGTTTTGGTAGCTTTTTTATTTCCCTGATATCTTTGATTTTATATACCTCTAACCAATTTTCGCGGTCTTTTTTTATTTTTTCTTTTGCACTATCTGGAATAGAATCTGCTAACCGGAAAGTAACAAAATAGGCAACACCTTTCTGGCTCCAGTGTGGTAGGTCTCTTTCGTGAATTTCAGTTTCAGCATTTTTGTCGAAATAAATATTGTCGAAATCATTATCATTCAGACTGGAAGTATCTTCCCTCAAGCTGGAAGCTTGATGTACTATGAAGGGTGTCAGCAATTTGCGGAGCTTAACAATTTCATTCATAATACCCACCGGAAAAGCGCCGGAACCTACCGCCGGGTCACAGATTTTAATGTTTTCCAGTGCCTGGTCAATGGCATCAGCATATTGCTTTATGCTGTCTGGTATTTTTTGGTTTTTGACGGTATTTTTCAATTTTCCTTCAGCAACAGCAATGTCTTTATCAATAATGTGTTCTCCGTAATGAATAAACTTTTCGAGGTCGGCTTTCCAATCATCTTCGTTGGTTATATCCAGGCTGGAAGCCTGGGACACTAAAAAATACAGCAAACTTTGTTGTGCCATGTAATGCACAATTTCGCGAGGCGTATAAAATGCGCCTTTGCTTTTTCGTTCGGTTACATCAAGCATCCGTTCAAATACTTTACCCAGCATTTCGGGGTCAATGGCAACTTCGGTTTCAAGTGGTTCATCTTCTTTCACCGTAAAATTGTACAAGTCGAAAACATCAAGTATTCCGGTTCCTTCTTCATCTCCTTTCCGGTCGGAAAATATTTTATTTGGGATAACAATATCTGTTTTTTGCCAGTTGTAAAATTCAATGGGGTCGAATAGTCCACCATTAAGAAACGGGATTCGTGTTTTAAAACGGTCGTAGTAATCGGTTACCCGTTTTTTGCTCAGGGCATCATAAAACAGATATTCAAGGTAATCGTTAAAAAAGTTTTCTCCTTTCTTCGTTTTATTGAATAAACTTCGTAAAAAGTTTTTGTCTCCTTCACCATATTTCTCTTTTTCGTCAAGCCCCAGCCAGCCTTTTTTCTGTAAGAAATAAAGGAAAACAATTTGACCAAGCAGCTTTTTAGAGAAGTTCAGGATGATGATATTTTTAGTTTCAAATTCGTCCTTAACAGCTTTATCCTTTTTTACAATCTTTTCGATTTCATCCACCAGATTAAAAAGCAGTGATTTATATTTTTCATAAAACTCATCAGAAACTGCTTCAATGCTAAAGGCATCTTCAATATCTGAAAGGTAAGGTGTATGGTCGTTTTTCAGTAAATCAATCAACTGGC
>CAZJWE010000232.1:0-5178 GCA_964549265.1 uncultured Bacteroidales bacterium
CAAAGTCAATAGATTAAACTCATGGCGAGCTCCATATGACCTTTGAAAAATTAAACTATAAACATATGAAAAAATATTTAAACTTTATATCAACCGCTTCATCTATTTTTCATTAATTTTGATTCAAAATTATTCTAACAAACAAATCAAAACATGCTACACTTTTCAAAATATCAGGGCACTGGCAATGATTTTATTCTTATAGACAATACACACAATACAATACAAATTAACAGTTCATTTATAAAAAAATTATGTGACAGGAGATTTGGTATTGGAGCAGATGGCCTGATGTTTTTAGAACAACATGATTCTCTGGACTTTCGCATGGTCTATTTTAATTCAAACGGATTGGAAAGCACCATGTGCGGTAACGGCGGACGATGTATCACAGCATTTGCACATGATATTGGGCTGATCGGCAATGATTGTTCTTTTGAAGCAATTGATGGAATACATCAAGCGCACATAAATGATTGCATCATAAGCCTGAAAATGAATGATATCAATGAAATAAGATATTCAGGCAATGATTTTATAGTGGATTCAGGATCGCCTCACTATGTAAAGTTTGTTGAAAATCTACAAAATATTGAAGTCTTCAATGAAGGAAAAAAAATCAGATATAGTCCTGAATTTAAAAAAGATGGTATCAATGTGAATTTCATAGAAAGCAAAGCGGAAGATATATTTGTGAGAACGTATGAACGAGGTGTTGAAGATGAAACATTTTCCTGCGGAACAGGTGTCATTGCGTCTGTAATAAGTGCTCATCTGTTAAAAAAACAGCAAAACACCAATTACACTGTTAAAACAAAAGGAGGAGAACTCAATGTAAGTTTCCAAAAAGACGGTTCCCATTTTCATGATATCTGGCTCAGTGGCCCTGCAGAATTTGTATTTAAGGGTGAAATTGAAGCGCAAAAAACGAATAGGGTCTAAAAAAAACATCATATCTTTTATCTGTACCTGGCGTATACCGATTGCCAATCACAAATCATCAGCCTTTCGTAGTTACCTGACAAATGTATCGGGCTTTTTGTTTTTTTATGAAAGAGTGCCTAAAATAGCTTTTGCATAACGATCCCAGGACATATTCTTTGACGTTTCTACAACATGTTCCGAAGGTATGGGTTTTTCAATGACTTTATTCATAGCCTCTTTCATGTTGTTTATATTGCCTGGTTCTGCAAGATATCCATTGTAACCGTCCTGCACAGTTTCGGGGAAATGTCCTGTCTTAGTAGCCAGTATTGGCAATTTGAAATTATAAGCAATGGATTCCACACCCGAAGGTGTTGCAGTCAGGTAAAACAATAAAATGGCATCACTTACCTGAAAATATTGATGCACTTCTTCATTGGGCACAAAATCATTGACCACGGTTACACGATCTTCAATACCAAATTTTTTAATTAACCGGAGTGGGCGGTAGTTCCTTTCATCATCCTGTTTTTTTAATAAAATCTTCTTGACAATTGAGAAAAAAATACGTTTAATAAAGGTACTTACCTTTTTCTGGTCAAGTGTTTGCCAAAAAGACTCGCCAACTATGAGCAGTGAAACATCATCACGCTCTTTAGCAAGTTTGGCAAAAGCTTTGATCGCATTGTGTAATCCTTTATACCTCCTGATAAATCCAAAAAACAAAAACACATGTTTTTTTAGATTCAATTTATTTTTTAATGCATTAACGTCAAAATCAGGATCAGGGCTAAACATATTGTATACAGGATGAAACAGTTTAATCACAGATGTCTGTTCTTCCCGTTCACTCCTGCCTTTTTCAACAATTGTAAACTTTTTTTGACTTAACAGTTCTTCCAGTTCATGTGCTGTTTTCATTGCATGTACAATGTAAGTATTGGCATGTCTTATTCCGATACGTGTTAAAAAATTATCCAGCACAGATCCTTCTTTTTGTTTTACAAAATGCAAATCAAACAACACTTCTATATCCGTATATTTTTTGATTTTTCCTGCAATATATGAAAGAGGTAATCCCTGTACAGCTATAGACCATTGAAAAATCACCATATCAGGAGCAATGGTCCTGATCAGTTTATATGTATTATACCACGTAAACGGATTATTATAATTGGTTATGTAATGGACTTTAATGTTTGTTCCCTGTAATAAATCGGTTTTACTTTTTTTATCTAAAAAGTCTCGTGGGATAATGGCAGGATACTGCTGGGTCCATGACACAATATAGACTTCTGTTTCTTCTTGTTGGTCAAGTGCTTTGGCCAATGATGTATTATAATTTGCCAATCCTCCTTTAAAAATAGGGCCCGGACCAAAACACACAATGCGCTTCATATGCATATTGTTTTATGGTTCATTATTTATGTTTAGTGAATAAATAATTGAAAAAATAGTATATGACATTACATGTTCAATATTATTTATTCAATCGTTCTACTGCCTTGTCATACACACGTTTCATGCCTTCCCTGATCGTTATTTTAGGTTCCCATCCAAATTTTTCTTTCACAAGAGACATGTCTGCATAGCGGGAATGTACGCCCACAGGTTTATCAAGCAATGGTTTAATGTCCGGTTTATAGCCGGCAACATCCGTAAAGACATCTATCAGCTCAAGAAATGTTGTAAGCTTTCCGGAACCTATGTTATATGCAGAACCATCTGTCACATTCTTCATAAGCATGATAATAAAATCAATGACATCGTCAATGTGAACGAAATCGCGTCCTTGTTTGCCGGTACCCCATACTTCAAAAGGATTCTCTTTTTTTGCAGCTCTTGCTGCAATTGCAGGAACGGGGTAGCTTAAGTCCTGGTCTTCTCCATATCCTGAAAAAGGGCGTATACACGAAACCGGGATCCCATAATTTTTTGCAGCGATGGAAGCAAGGTACTCTCCTGTGAGTTTAGACCATCCATACGTCATATCAGGCTTGCCCAGACTTCCTGAAAGATCAATATCCTGTTCTCTCAACGCTACAGCATCTGTATCCGACTGCAAACTAATAGGATAAGCAGCACTGGAGCTGGGATAAAGGACACGTTCAGGCTTATGATTACAAACCCAATAGAAAAATTCTGCATCAATAGAAAGGTCAAGCGCTACCTGCATTGGATGTCCTTCAATTTTTGCTCTTCCGCCTACAATAGCAGCAAAGTGATATACATCGGAAAATTTATCAAAATCAAGATTATATTCTTTCTGTAGGTATTGATCATTGTTTCGGAAATTGAACAGTAAGTTCCGGAAATCCCCCTGCCAGAAAAACAAGCGTTTGTCTTCTCCGATGATTTCAATGTCTTTATATTTCTCAGACATGAATCCATCAATCCATTGTGATGGGTGGATTCCAATGCTTAAGTCATCTACAATAACAATATTGTCATTGGTTATGTTCAACAACCTTTTTACCATATTTCTCCCTACAAATCCGCAGGCACCTGTAACCAAATGTGTCTTCATAAGTTTAGTATTTTTATGTTGAAGGACAAACGTGCACTCCCTGCTTGGGGGGCAATGTTTGACCTGTATTTGAATTAATTCTCAGTCTTTTTTAAATTATTAATTGTTTTTTGAATTTTATAATCATTCCGGTCATTGGAATTAAGATGTATCAATTCACCTAAAAAACCGGCAAGAAACAATTGTGTGCCGATAATCATTACAGTTAAAGCAATATAAAAATACGGGCTTTCAGTGACCAGCCTTGCTTTTATCTGATGCTGAAGATAGTATATTTTTTGGAACCCCAGCCAGATAGCTGACAACAGGCCGATGATGAACATAATGGTTCCTAATGAACCGAATAAATGCATGGGCCGTCTTCCAAATTTTGAAATAAACGTAATGGATAACAAATCAAGAAACCCATTGATAAAGCGTTCCATCCCAAATTTAGTCGTTCCATACTGTCGCTTCCGGTGTTTAACAACCTTTTCTCCAATTTTCCCAAAGCCTGCTTTTTTAGCCAATACCGGAATATAGCGATGCATTTCACCATACACTTCAATGCTTTTAACAACAATGTTCCGGTATGCTTTCAGTCCGCAGTTGAAATCATGTAACTTAATGCCTGTTATACACCGGGCAGTATAATTATAAAACTTACTTGGAAGGGTTTTTGACACAGGGTCATATCTTTTCTTTTTCCAACCCGAAACCATATCATAACCATTTTGTATGATCATTTGATAAAGCTCCGGGATCTCATCGGGATTGTCCTGCAAATCACCGTCCATGGTAATCACAACCTCACCCTGAGCATATTGAAACCCGATGTGCAAAGCAGCTGACTTGCCATGGTTTTTGCGAAATTTTATTCCTTTTATATGTTGATTCGTTTTTGCAAGACTCTCAATCACTTCCCACGACCCATCATTACTTCCATCATCAACAATAATGATCTCATATGAATAATGATGTTCATCCATGATCTTTTTTATCCAATTGCTTAACTCGGGCAGTGACTCATGTTCATTATATATAGGAACAACGACGGATATATCCATATGTTTATTTTTCTTTTTTTATAAATATTGCTATGATTAATGAAAAAACAATGCCTGTGATGGTTTTACCAATGATTTCACCGAGTGCCATCATGAATGGAGTAATAAATGTATCATAAAATTGGAGAAGTGTTTTAGCCTGTTCTTCAGAAAAACTTTTATTGAATGCTTTTTGAATGGATAAAACATATTGCTTTATCATATTAGGGTCTATCTTATGCAATACATAAACGTATACACCATAAATCAGTGCACCCCAGAACACTATCAACACTCCTGTTGTCAATGCTTTACCATATGAAATAACGCCATCATTGTATTGATCCCTGAATCGTGTGGTCCCCATATGAATGCCCATAATCAACACAAAATATTGAAGCAATAGTATAGGATTGCCATAATAGAGGCCTGTTATATAAGACAACAGGGATACAATAATCAATGCTCCGCCCACATAAGCTCCATATGTCATTGTAAACCTTGTATAGTCAGATGATTGAATTCCCTCCATAAAATCTACTTTAAATTATTTTACGGACAAATATATTAGTTTTTAGTCAATAATCATTGAAAAATGATGAGTTAATGAAGGTAAGGGGTACAAAAAACAAATAAAAATGGGTAAGCTACTTATATCGCGCCGCTCAACCGTCTACCCTTGCTTCCTTCCGGACCTGGGGG
>CAZJWE010000233.1:0-5173 GCA_964549265.1 uncultured Bacteroidales bacterium
AAAATATCCTGTTGCGTTTTTTCGGTATCTTGCATGGATCTGCCTGGGTGGTTTTTTGGTTTTACTCGTTATATCAAAATCCCGTTCTGCATGGATTGCATTTACCATAGGCCTGATTTTTTTAATTTATTATACCGGGTTTTATCCTTTATCCATAAAAAAATGGCTGACAAAACCATCCAATAAAATCCTGGTTCCTGGAATAGCCCTGTTATTCATTATTATTTCAGGATATGGGTTGTTTCATCTAAAAAAAGAATCGGTGCTGGGACGGGCTTTTGTCTGGAAAATCACATTACACGCTATAGCAGATAAACCTGTGTTTGGGGCAGGGTTCAGTCAATTTCAAAAAACTCACAATGATTACCAGGCAACCTATTTCCGGCAGGGAAAGGGAACCGTAAAAGAGATCAACATGGCAACGGATGACCCCTATGCTTATAATGAATACATACAAATGGCCTGTGAATTGGGAATAACGGGTTTGACTCTGTTCCTCTTGTTTATCTTAAGCTTGTTTATTCATCGGCCGTTGGAAGCAAACACCCAAAATCGCAAAATACGAGGAATTGCAAAAACGTCTGTTTTAATGGTGGCGATTAGTGCACTGTTTTCATATCCATTTCATGTAATCCCTATTGCTGTCATTTTATTTATTGCAGCCGGTGTTATTTCCGGATTAAATAATAACACCATCTTTTCAACAACAATTCCCGGAAAATATATACGGTTATCCTCGGTTGTTGGATTCATTTTAGTTTTCATGTTCATGCATTATCAATATAAACAATTGCATGCCTACAAAGATTGGAAAAAAGGGTATGATTTATTGCGTGCCGGAAAAGTTAACGAAGGATTGCAGGTATATAATAAGCTACATGAACCATTACGCCACGACGGTTCTTTTTTGTTTAATTACGGTTCGGAATTGTCTATTCTGAACAGGCATAAAAAGAGTGTTAAAGTATTAAACGAAACAATTGCGTTATTAAATGTGGCTGATGTTTATACGTATTTGGGCAATAGCTACGAGGGAATGGAGCAATATAATAGAGCCATAGCAGCATTTGAAAAGTCATCTTACATTATTCCGCATAAATTTTATCCGAAATACAGGTTATTGCCTTTATATTTCGGAACAGGCCAGAAAAGAAAAGCCATTGAACTTGCTCGTTCAATGCTCCATACAGAACCCAAAGTTCCATCAAAAATTGTTGATAAAATAAAATATGATGTGCGGGGATTCCTTGAAAAGTATGAATAACGGTTGTTTATTAAAATGCTTTAAAAAAATGTTCAATGCTCATATAATCACCACCAAACCTGTTCTCCATTTTCATATGTAAAAATCCGTTCTTCTCTTCCGGTTGTCAGATTTCTAAGCCAATACAAGCCATCTGAGGGGACATTTTTATATATTAGAAAATAATTTTCTGCTTTTACTCTGCCTAAACTATTCCAAGTGTTATTATCCCAGACAAATAACTCATAGATATTTCCCGGTTCAATGGTGTTTAAATCCGTGCGTGGGACATACGCTATATATTTCACTTTTTTTCTGCTTCCAAAATCCATTCCAACCCAATCTCCCGCTGGTGTTGGAGCGTTATAGTATGTTAATTTATTTCCATCTGTTACTTTTTGATATTCCATAAGATTTCCCATATCATTTCCTATTGTGTTTCCATTGAGTATTTGTTGTTTTTCATTGAAAACATTTAATTCAGCGATGTTGCAATACCCATTATCCGGGGAATAATACCGGATATACCGGGCATATAAAGGGTTTTCCAATTCCACAATATTGGGAGTGAATCGGGGTGTTTCCTCAATTTTATGAATTGTTTTACAATTAGTAAACCGTGGATTATCGGATACCTGAAACCTGCCATGCACCATTTTTTCTGCAAATTTCTTCACCCGTGGAAAAACAGGATATTTTCTCTTTACAACCATTGTTTGCGTTTTCTTCCAATTGGCTTTTAAAAATATAACCTCGCCAGATTCCGAAAGGATAAAGGGATTAGCAAAAGGAATTATCCTGTTGTTTTTATAATAAGAAGGTAAATAAACAATGTCGGTGGCCATCTTTTCAAATACAACTTCCCCTTTTTTTATTTTACCCCAATAAACAGGCTGCCATGCAAGGTTGCAGAATACAGATATAAAAGCAAATTCTTCATTTTTTTTGTTCTCAGCCGAAGGAATTTTAATTTCTACATTGCTTGTTTTGGTGTATTCGTCTGTTACATCAATGATATTGGTTTGTTTTAATGCCGGAGGAATGTCTTTAGGGTTATCTACAATACTTGCGATGGCATTGTGGTTCTTTGAAAATTGTTTTCTGAAAACCTTAGGGACTTTTTTATCTTTCATCGTCCGGTATCCTATTCTACCATATGTAGCATCAAAATCAATCATTTCACCATCTTTGGATAAAACCACATTCCAGGAGTGCCCCATATTTCGGTTGGCCCAGTAAGGCGTATAATCTTTGCTTGCAGCTATGCCAATGGCCCTCAAGCGCATTACTACATATGCCACAGCATCATCACATACTCCTTTTCTCGATTGGATAAGATAAGAATAACCCAATGGTTGTCCATATATAGTAAATCCCAAATCAATCCCAAATTCCCTGCCAATGTCTGTATTCATTTCATCGGCTATTTTAACAGGATCAACAAGGGTTTCTGTTTGTGGAATATTACAATACTTTCTGAATAAAGGCAGTCTCCATTCTTCAAGAGGGCCTTGGCCAAACCTGTAAGGTAAAACGTATTCCAGGAAATTTTCAAATGAAATATGTTTGGCCCAGGGCATATTTTCCCAGGTTAAAAAAGCATAATCAAGATTCTTTTTTAAATATTCAAAAGATACTTCATGAATATCATGATGTACTTCATCAACTGTTATATTTGAATTGTCTGCAAATTGCTGTTTATAAATCTCTTTGTATTGTTGAGTGGTATAACCTCCTTCTAATATATTGAATGAATCAAGTGTATAAAAATAATTGTCAAATTTTTGTTGCACATTGAATTCAGTATATGAATATTGATTCATGTTTGTTATTAAAAAACAAGCGGCTTTATATTTCAACGGGTCATCGTCTGATTTATAATAATCAAGAAATTTAATTAATTCTTTTCTGTTGTCCCCGGCTTTTTCGATGACAGCCATTACTTCATCAGGATGTTTTTCGGAACAGCTGTGCATGAAGACACAGATCAATAAATACAATAATATGTTATATGCTTGCGTCATTCCTCTTCATATATTTTAACTCCGTAAAAGAAAGGAAATGCATGAACAAAACGCCGGTCATCCGGCCCGATAGATGCATTTGTAATATAATGAAGCGTGTAATGTCCTCTTTTCAAATACAATGAATGGTCTATTTTTCTGATGAGATTTCCTCCGGCAAAAGGCTTCGTATTGTCCATTCCCATTTTCCAAACAATATTGTTATTTTCATCGTCTGTTACAACAACATAATCGCGCAATTCAATTATCTTGTCATATTTATCCCATACTTTATTATCATTGATCCGGACATAGAAATAAATATAAAGATCATCATGCATTGTTTTAAACCGGGCGCACAAATCATCTTTCCCATTCAATCTACCTAATACAAGCGTATTTATTTGATTCCACTCTGCATGGTTCCATATTTCATCATACTGTCCGTCTATGATTATGTTCCCATTTTCTATTTTCAGAGAATTACAGGTTTTTACTCTTTTTTGTTCACTTTTTTCAAACGTTAATGTTCCAATTGTGGACATATCTTTCCAGACACGGTCAATTTCAGATGCCCAAAACAGCTTACTTTCTCTTCCAAAACCATCATTATCTGTTACACTAATATCAAAGCCCATCTTCTTATCTTTGTCAGGATTACGTATTTCTAAAACCTCCCAGGGAAAAGCAACTTCCAACATCCAAAGAGTATCACTACTAGTTTTTAACTTGTAACGGATTCCATTGGAAAAATTATATTCCCCGGAAACATATGATTTTCCGGGGATAAATGAATACATAAACGTTTGGTTGTCGGGATTTATTTCTCCTTGTTTTTTATTGTGAATATCAAATATCAATGCTATTTCCTCACGTTCCCAGGCCACCTTTCGTTCTTTTAGTATTGCTTCGCCAAATCCCAGGATACTTATGCCTCCATCTTCAACTTTATAAAAAGTACGGGAATGATGTTCATTGTTTTTAACATTTTGAATTTCAACCAAAGTTGGTTTAATATAATCTTTATAATTGAATGGGAGATTGTCGAGGTATTTCTTTTCTCTTTCAGACAAGTCAAAACTATCCTGTCTGGATTTGGCCAAAGACAGCACTACTGTATCATTTATTCCTTTTTGTAGAGGTTTATTAAATTTTTGAGCCATATAATTTAAAAACGGATAAAAAACAGACAAATCTCCCCTCTCCAAATTCATTGAAGGAGTTAAATATTGATTTTCTACCTTATAAAATAACGTTGTATTTTGTTGTGGTAAGCAAACCAGTATTTCAGTTATATTCTTGTTTTCCAGGAAAGTCCAATATATGTTGTTGCCGGAAAATTGCTGATTACGCCAACCAAATGTAAATGGTGATACGTTTGCATTAAATACAAATTCAGATTTAACATTGATTTCATCCAATGTAGAAAAAAATGTATCACTATTGAGTTCATTCAATAAACGGCAAAAAAAATTAAAATTCATGGATTTTGATTCGGGCTCTTTATTTTCCGTCAAGCATGGATATTTCTTTGATTCGACAAGAAAAGCGGAGTCTATATCTGGTTTATGGTGTTGAATGAATCTTTTATTTGCTATGCACCTTTTGAATAAATCACCAGACAACCATTCTGTTGAGTCAGAATTTGTATGGATAGCTTGTTTATCATGTTGATAAACCAACAACTTGATGTGTTTTGGGCTTGTAATTCCATCTGAACAGAGCGGCCTGATGTTGAATGAAGGCGTCTTAAATTCAGTATTTATAGTCTTATGCTTGCATTTACCAAAGCAAAATAACACGAATAAAAAAACAGATATAACTTTGCTATAGTTCAATATTTCGTTTTTTAAACAATTTGATGTAAAAATAAATTTTTAAATCCTTTTTCCAAAGCATTTTTTGTTTGAGTGGTCGGATTGTGTTT